>JABMRB010000312.1 GCA_013202865.1 Candidatus Nealsoniibacteriota bacterium
CCCCAATCCCCAATCACAAATCCCAAATCTGAAATCTGAAATCCCATGTCCGCCACTCTAGGAATTGGAACCGACATCACCGAATGCCTGCGGATTGCCCGGATGATCGAACGGCACGGGGAACTGTTCATCAACCGGGTTTACACGGCGGAGGAGATCCGATACTGCCAGCAGCGGGCACAGTCGACGCAGCATTTCACGGGTCGCTGGGCAGCCAAGGAAGCAGTCCTCAAGGCCCTGGGCACCGGCTGGCGACGCGGGATTTCGTGGCGCGACGTCGAAATCCGCAACGAGCCGAGTGGCCGGCCGGTCGTGGCGGTTTGCGGTGGGGCGAAGGAGGTCGTTCAACAATTGGGGATTTCCGAACTGCTGGTCAGCATCTCGCACTGCCGGAGCCACGCCACCGCATTCGCCGTGGCGCTGGGAAAGAAACGGGAGTAGCGACTCCCCATTGCGCCCATCACCCCCAGCTTCGCAGCCCCCCTGCTGTGAGTTTGTGGAAGATTCGCTATTCTCTTGGGCCAACGTTTCGAGTAGCATCCCGCCTCCTCCTCAAATACATTCGCCCCCACGCCGCAAATCCTTCCTCCGGCGACGGACGGCGATGCGTCTCGATCACACACATCGAGGGACTCGTTCGATGAAACGCACTGGAAGACTAGCGTTGGCTTGGATGGCTTGCATGGGCATGTTGCTTCCCACGCCACTGCTCGGGGCAACCGTTGCCGAGCCGGCCGCTATGCCCCCGGTTGCTCCTAAGATTACAGACATTCAACTGCAGGAGGGCGGCCTCTTGCTCGGGCAGGTTGTCGATTTCAATGCCCTGGGCGTGGCTGCCACGACGGTCTCCCTGCGGCAAATGGGGCGAGAGATTGCACAAACCACCACCGATCCGACGGGAGCCTTTGCTTTTGGTAAGCTCCGCGGTGGAACATATCAGATCGTCGCCGGGCGGTCGCAGGGAATCTACCGAATCTGGGCACCCAACACCGCGCCGCCAACGGCACAATCGAGCGTGTTGATTACGCCGTCCGGCCCGGACGTTCGCGGACAGGGACCCTTGGGCTATTGGCTCGGGAATCCCTGGGTCATTACCGGATTGGTCGCCGCGGCCGTTGCCATCCCCGTGGGGATTCACAACCATCGGATGCGTCGGATGTCGAGTCCGTGACGTGACGGAAAGGACGAAGCACGAATGACGAATGACGAAGAGAAGAAAGCGCCGACAGACTGCGTCATTCGTCATTCGTCATTCGTGCTTCGTCATTCCCCTTCGTCATTCGTCATTCGTGCTTCGTCATTTCTCTTCGTCATTCGTGCTTCGTCATTTCTGCTGATGACGGGGTTTCTTGGCTTCGGCATCTGCGCGCAGGCTGCTCAAGTTGTCGACGTGCGGATCGGGGCCGACGGGCTGTTGCGGGGCCGGGTGCTGGACGCATCGGGCGATCTTCGGCCGGAAACTGCCGGGCAAACGTCGCGAGTCAAGCTAATACGCGGCCGGCAAGTCGTCCTCGTGCTTCAAACGGACCGCCGGGGAGGTTTCGCCGTGCGCGACCTGGCCGGGGGGCTGTATCGAGCCGTCGTTCAGAGCCCGAGTGGGTCGGCCGACCGGTTCTTTCGCGTCTGGACCAACTCGGCTGCTCCGCCGCAGGCATCGAACGAAATGGTCGTTCCGCTGGAATCTCCAATCGTTCGCGGGCAACATTTCACGCCGTTGCCGGTGGGTAGCTTTCCGGAAGCCCTGGTACTTGCAGAGATTGCCGGCGGGGCGGCCGCCGCACCGATCGTCTACACCAGAGCCCGGGCCAAGAACCAACCAAACGCGGTTGCGGCGGATGCAGAAGTAGCTGCCTCTAGCGCGGCAGAGATGGTTGCAGAGGCGATGGCTGCGCCGGCTGTTTACGAGATGGCCGGATCGGACGAGAAGGTGCCGCGGAGTCCGTAGGTGTGTTGGTGCGTCAAGAAGAACGCCCGGCAATCCACAGCCAAGAAATGAACCGCAGAATATCGAACAAGGAACTCCGAATGTCGAAGGAAATTCGATATTCTGCAGTTCTCTTCCGTCGTTTGAGCGGAACCTCGCGAACGACAAGCTTCCTATCCTTCCTCTCTTGCCGCGACACGATTCCGTGCGAGAGAAAATGCTGTTGACGGCGGTGCGCCGTTGGTGGTATGAACTCTCCTCACTTTTCGCGGGAATTCCCGGCGCTTTTCCGGCGCCCGGCACACACCGTTGTTACCCGACGGCCACTGCCTACCTTTCCATCCGCCGTGATAGTGCGGCAATTACTTGTACGGACAAACCGATGCGGTTGCGCAAATCCTCCTGTTTGACGGTGCCTGCTCTGCCGATCGGTGCCGCCTTGGTGTTACTGGCCGTTGCGACGGCCGGTTGCACGGCGAACCGGTATCTGGCCGGCGACCTGCCGCCGGAGTTCCAGGCGCCCATCACCGAGAACATTGAGGCCGTCGGACTCACGCGTCTGAGCCACTGTCCGACCAACAGCGAACTGATCGCCCGGGGCGACGTGCTGGAGGTGACCATCATCACCGACTACGGCGAGCAGACCACGACGACCACGCCGGCGCGGGTTAGCGACGACGGCACGGCCAACGTTCCGCTGATCGGCAAGGTGGCCCTGGCCGGCCTGGAACTGGACGAGGCCGAGCAGAAGATCGCTTCCGAAGGGATCACGCGCGGCGTGTTCCAGCATCCGCACGTAGTGGTCACGATGAAGCGGAAACGGATGAACCGAATCACGGTGATCGGCCCGGTGAAGGAACCGGGCGTGTACGATTTGCCGCGGGATTCCTCGACGTTGCTGGCCGCGTTGGTCGCCGCCGGCAGCCTGGACGAGGACGCCGGATACGACGTGGAAATTCGTCGCGCCGCTTCACGTAACGGGGCCGCACGACCGCCCGGGATACACGCCCCGTTCAATTCGCCCCCACCCGGTTCGCCCCCCTCGGGCTTGCCCCACGGCAATGTGATGCAGGCCGGATACGAGCAACCGTGGCCACCCGGCCCGGCACAAGCACAAGCCCGGGTGATCCACGTCAATCTGACCACGGCGGCAGACGGAGGACACGACGCCAACCTGCTCAACGACGGCGACGTGGTCGTCGTTCCTAAGCGGGCCCCGAAGCCGATCTACGTGATGGGATTGGTCGAGCGGCCGGACAAGTACGAGCTGCCGCCGAACCACGACACGCTCGTGCTCGACGCGATCGCGCAGGCCGGCGGACGCACGATGCAGGTCGCCGACAAGGTGCTGATCGTCCGCCGCGTGCCGGGCAGGGAGGAACCGGTCGTGATCGAAACAAGCGTTCGCCGGGCCAAGGCGGACGGCAAGGCAAACATCCGCCTGGCGCCGGGTGACATTGTCAGCGTCGAGGAAACGGCGGCCACCGTGGTCCTCGACGCGTTGCGGAACTTCATGCGAGTTGGTGCTACGCTCCCGCTGTTCTAACGCAAGGTCTGTTACCGGATGTTGGAAGAAACCACGGTCGTACACAACCAGCGCGTCGGCGAGTCGGCCACGCACATGGTCCACGCCTTGATGAAGTTCGCCCTGGCGGTGCGCTACCGGAAGAACGTCGTGCTGACGTCGATGGCGGTGGCCGCCCTGTTGGGCGCGTTCTACTTCGCCACGGCCACCCGCTACTACGCCGCGACCGCCGAAGTGCTCGTCAGGCAAACCGATCCGGGCAACTTCTCCGGCTCGATCACTTCCGAAGGCGCGCGACAGCAGAGTCTCATGCCCACGTTTGAAGGACTCTTCACGCGGACGCGGATCGTCGAAGGGGCGCTAAAACGCCTCAGCCCGGAAGATCTCGTCGATGTGGCGGGTACTCCGCGGGAAACCTGGCCCAAGACCCTGCGGAAGAACCTCAGCGCCCAGATCCTGCACGGCACGCAGTATATCGAGGTTACCTATCGATCTCAGGATCCGGAGGCCGCGGTCAACGTGGTTAACGCCGTCGTCCAGTCGTATCAGGATTTCCTCAGGGAGACCCACAAGGGAACCGCCGGACAACTGATCGACGTGCTAACCAAGGAAAAGGTCGACCTGACCGGCGAACTTGCCGAGAAAGAACGGGAACTGCAAGACGCCAGTTTCCAGGTCGGCGACTACGGGATCCGCGGCGGCAGCGCTACGGTCCATCCGATCGTGAAACGCGCGATCTACTTCAGCGACGCGATGTCCGAGGCTCGCAGGCAGCGGCTAGAGCTGGAGGTTTCGCTCGACGCGATCCGCTCGGCGGTACACAACGGCGAGGATCTGAAGCAGCATGTGATGACGGTGGCCGACGCCGTGGGCAGAGAGATGTTGCTCAGCAGCCTGGGGTTCAGCGAGCAGGACACCTACATGCAGGCCCGGATGGAGCAAACACTGCTCGAGGATCGAGCCCAGCTCGCCTCGATGCGCAAGGACCTGGGACCCGCCCACCCCAGGGTTGAAGAAACAACGAACAAGATCCGTCAGGCCGAGCAATACCTGGTGGGTTACCAGCAGCGGGTCAACCAGCGCTTGGCGGAGATGCAAAACACGCAGTTGGGACCGATGCTGCTGCAGATGGTTAACCAGAAACTCTCGGAAACCTGGCAGCGGGAACGATCGTTTGAACAGCAGTATCGCCAAGCCGAGAATCAGGCCGTCGCGCTCCATGCGCAGACCGCCAGGCTCGGAAACCTCGAACATCAGGTGCAACGGCTGCGCGATATGCACGACGCGATGGTCGACAAGATCAAGGACACCGGCGTGAAGCAGGGCGGCGAAGAGGTCCACACGGCCGTGATGCACGATCCCGTCGTGGCTAAGGATCCGATCTCGCCCAGTCTGGCACGCGTGATCATGATGGCCTTTTTCGGCGGGTTGGCCGTAGGGCTGACATTGGTCTACGTGCTCGACGTGCTCGACGACCGCTTCCGCTCGGCCGAGGAGATGCAGGCACGCCTCGACGTGACGGTCCTGGCAATGGTACGCCAACTCGACGTAAACGACGCCGAGGGGATCGAGGGCCTGCCGATGCACGTGGCGCCCAACTCCGCCGAGTGCGAAGCTTTCCGTACCTTGCGGACGGCCATGGAACTGGCCGACGGCGACGCCCGACAAATCGTTATCTCCAGCGCCGAGCCGGGCGACGGCAAGACGACCGTGCTGGCCAATCTGGCCGTTGCCTATGCCCAGTCGCAGAAGAAGACGCTACTGATCGACGCCGACTTGCGACGCCCGCGGCTGACCGGCCTGATGGGGTTGCGCGGCACCGAAGGACTCTCGGGAATTATTCACGGCCAAGACAACGTGGCGGAAATGGCTCGGGCGTGCGTCCGCAACTCGGCAATTCCGGGCCTCGACGTGTTGCCTTCCGGTCCCCGGCCCAGTAACCCGGCCGAACTGCTGGCCAATGTGAGGTTCTCCGAATTGCTGGCATGGGCCGAGTCCGTCTACGACCAGATCCTCATCGACAGCCCGCCCGCGCTGGCTACCAGCGACGCGGCGGTCATCGGGCGGCTGGTCGACGGCATCGTGATGGTGGTGCAGCCGGAAAAGAACCGCCGCCGCATGGTGATCCGCGCCGTGGAGAGTTTCGCCGGACTGAAAATCCCGCTGCTGGGCGTCGTCGTAAACCGGATCGGTTCGCACCGCGACCGCGGATATTACGGCCACGGTTACGACTACACGACTGACTATGGCAGCGAAGACGCACTGATCAATGACCCCACGGCAGATGTGTTGGAAATTCGGTAGGGTGCGTGAAGAATGGCCGCTTGCGGCTTAGCAGGCCGTTGAAAAACTCGTGGCACAGGCGTCCCGCCTGTAATATATCTCAGACTTAGGAACTTCAGCATGGCGAAAGCCGGTCTAACGCAAGATGCCGTTGAGTCGCCCGGCGGCGAGACGACGAATCCGCAGCTCGACCGGCTGTTGCTTAGGATCGTCGACGGCGGACTGGCCGGCTGCATTTTCCTGGTCCCCATGTTTATGGGTGGGCGCCAGGCCCCGGGGCAACTCGTGCTGGTTACGCTCTCCGTCGTGGTGGCGGTGGCGTGGTCCGTGCGTCAACTGCTGCGAACACAATTCCGTTGGCGGCGCTGCGGTGCCCAGTGGCTATTGGCAGCCGGCGCGATCTTGCTGGTACTGCAAATCGCGCCGTTGTCGCCTTCGATGCTCTCTCGAGTGGCGCCTCACACGTCGCGAATCCTTCCGCTCTGGACCGGCGTTACTCCCGGAAATGCCCAGTCCGCCGAGACCGCCGCCCCGTCGATGGGAAGCTGGAAGTGCATCTCGCTGGTGCCCGCCGAAACCGAGGCGGCACTGGCCGTATTCTTGGCTTATTGCCTGCTGTTTCTCGTTACCGTCCAACGAATCCGCGGCGTTGAAGACGTCGAACGCCTGTTGCGATGGATTGCCATCGCGGCGGTGATCATGGCCGGCTTCGGACTGATCCAACTGCTGGCCGGCAACGGAA
>JABMRB010000313.1 GCA_013202865.1 Candidatus Nealsoniibacteriota bacterium
CAGCGGCAGCCCGCCCAATTCGCGGACGGCGTCGGCGAGGATTCGGGCGTTGCTGTCGTAGACCAACCCGGGCCGCATCGCGGTGCCCGGCTCGATGATCTCGTCGCCGGTGGAAACGATCGCGACGATCGGCCGCCGCCGGACGCTCACGGTGTCGGCACCGATAGCCGCCAGCACGCCCGTCTCGCGGCTGCTAAGCACCTGACCGCGCCGCAAGACCGTCTCGCCGGCCATCACGTCGCTGCCGGCAAACGAGACGCCAAACCCGGGTGTGACCGCCTTGGCCACCAGAACACTCCCTCTCCCACCGGGAGAGGGCTGGGGTGAGGGGGTCTCCGTGTACTCGACCATCATCACCGCATCGGCACCCCGCGGCAGCACTCCGCCGGTGGCAATCTCCATGGCCGTGCCGGCGGTGACCTCGCCCTGTGGTATGACGCCGGTCGAAAGCACTTCGTCGCAGAGCGCCAACCGCCGCGGGTCCTCTTCGCGAGCACCGTAGGTGTCGGCCGCCCGGACCGCGTAGCCATCGTAGTTCGATCGATCGAACGAGGGCACGTCGACCGTGGCCACGACGTCATCGGCCAGCACGCGGCCCAGTGCTTCGGCGAGGGTCACTTCTTCGGCATCCAGCGGCCGCAGCACGATGGCCGCATGGAACCGCCGCTCGGCCTCGTCGCGATCGATGACGTTGAGGAATTGTTCTTGGGACATATTTCAATCGTATAAATACACGTCAACTTCGGTGCCCGGCGGATATCCTTCGCTGTCGGGCGGCACGAGGACGAAGCCGTCGGCGCGGGTGGTGGAGGTGAGCATCGACGCGCCGGCAATGGCCAGCGGTTCGGCCCCGTTGTCGACCACCCGCACCCGGGTGCAATCGAGCCGCCCGACCGCGGAAGCGATCTTCCGCACCAGCGGCAACCGGTGGCGGCGGTACGGCCAGTCGCCGCTGCGGCCACCCAGCACGCGGATCGCCCGGCCGGCGAAAAAGTCATAGGCACACAGACACGAGACCGGATTACCTGGCAGCAGGAAGACCAGCCGCCCGTCGAGCCGGCCCATGCCCGTGGGGCTGCTCGGGCGCATGGCGATGCCGTGGATCGCCAGTTCGCCGTGTTCGATCAACAAGGCCGGGGCGTAGTCTTCTTCGCCCACACTGGACCCGCCGGAGACGAGCACGACGTCGGCCTCCGAACGGATCGCCTCGAGGATCGCCTCGGGTTCGTCCGGCACGACGCCCGGATGCACGGCCGTGCCACCGTCGCGGCGAACCAGCGCGCTGAGCATCGGCCCGTTGGAATCGACGATCTTGTTGGACTCCGGTTTCGATCCGGCCGGCAGCAGTTCGTTGCCGGTAACAACAATCCGCACCCGCGGCTGCCGCACGACGGGTACTTCGGCCGTGCCGATCGACGAGAGCACGCCGACGTCCTGTGGCCGCAGCACGCGGCCGGCCGGCAGCACGACGGTTCCGGCAGCTATGTCTTCGCCGATTCGCCCGACGTGCTTACCCGGCGAAACGTCACCCTGGGCCAAGATCCGGTCGTCCCCGATTTCGACCATCTCGGCCGGCAGCACGGCATCGGCGCCGTCCGGTAGCGGGGCGCCGGTCATGATCCGCACGGCCTGCCCGGGCCCAACCGTGCCTGAAAAAGGCCGACCCGGCATCGACTTGCCAATCACGCCGATCTCCAGCCGGTTGTAGGCCGACGCCCCGATCGTGTCGGCCGACCGCAGTGCGAAACCGTCCATCATCGAACGGTCGAAGGCCGGCACGTCGACCGGGCTAGTCGCGTCGACCGCCAGCACCCGCCCGGCCGCCCCATCGAGCGGCACGGCCTCGGTGGCCAGCGGCACGGCGACTCCGGTCAATCGCTCGGTCTGCTCGTCGAGCCACTTCAGCGCATCGTCCACCGTCGTGCGCCGGGCAAAGCCTCGCATGCGGACGTCGGCGGTTTCGGGAGTGTGCGGCATGGCCGGAGCAGACTGGCGGTAGGGTCGGAGGCAATCATCGAATCACAGATTATACCACCAACGACCGCCAAGCCCACCGGTCGATCGCCGGTAGCTGGACTCGCAAGAGTTCAGCCGCAATGCGAAAGACCGAATTCTCGCATTTAGCCCGTCGTGAATACACGGCGGGGATTTGCGTGGGTGTGTTGGTTCGTGGAGATCCCCCCGGCTGTGTTCACCCGGGGCTAAATGAGGCTATCTGTACCGGCGCGAATGGCACCAATACGGGTGGGGGCGCACGGCTACCGGGTGGCATAGATTCATGCATTCGTCGGCGAATCCGTAGTAATGCCCGCCGGACGTTTGACAAGTCCTCGCCGACCATATAGTATCGACTGTATAGTCTGGGGGAGTTATTACGCCGGGATTAGTGGCCACGCAGAGGTGGAAGTTCATATTCAGGTCGGCGCTGTCGATGCCCGTCAGGCATGGCCGCGCGAGTTTCCAACGGGTCCTACTTGTCTTTGTCGTGCGTTTGCCGCCCACAGCCTCCGCACAATAGCCCGCTAAGGAGATGAACGATGCGATTGCCCCTTGGTTCCCGTACGAGCCGCCGGTCCAAACACCGGCTCAAGCCCGCACAACGGGGGGGAAGCTCCCGCAGCAGAGCCGGGCGGCCGTTGCGGATCGAAACGCTCGAAAACCGCGTTGTGCTCGATAGCACGGTCGTCTTCAACGAGGTCATGTACAACCCGCCGGGCATCGACACGGATGATTCGCTCGAGTGGATCGAACTCTACAACCAGTTGGCCGTCAATATGGACGTCTCCGAGTGGGAACTCGAAGGCGGCGTCGATTTCACGTTCGCAGATCAAACGGTCGTTCCCGGCCGGGGGCATCTGCTGGTCGTGCCGTTCGATCCCGATTCGCAGCCGGCCGAACTGGCTGCCTTCCTGGCCGAGTACGACGTGCCGGTGGACGTCGAGATCGTCGGGCCGTATCTCGACCAACTCGACAACGGCGGCGAAGAACTGCGGTTGGTCAACAACGACAATCGGCTGATGAACGTGCTCGACTACGGCGACGGTGGCGATTGGCCGGTGGCGCCGGACGGGTCCGGAGCCACGTTGGCCAAACGTGATCCGACTTTGGCCAGCGAACCGGCCGAGAACTGGACG
>JABMRB010000314.1 GCA_013202865.1 Candidatus Nealsoniibacteriota bacterium
CCAACGTGCCGCCGAGCATCAGCAAACTGCCCGCGGAGACTTCGATCTGATCGGCGACGATCTGGTCGGGACCGACCACCGCGAGGCTGACCTGGGCTTCGAAGGTGGCGGCAGGGTCCAATCGCATTTCGCCGCTGCCGAGTGTCAAGGTGCCGATGCGGTTGCCGTCGTTGCCAGGGGCGACGTTGCCGGTGACCACGATCGAAGAGGCTGCGCCGACGTTGATCGTGCCTTTTCCGCCCAGCTTTCCAGCGACGGAAGCACTGGCGGCGGTCAGCGTGCCGTCGACGGTCAGTTGGCCGTTGGCGCCGACGGTCACGTCCCCGGTCACGGCGAGCGTGCCCGTGTCGGAGACGTCGACCGTTGCACCGGCAGTCGCGGCGATGCTGAGCGAGGCGGCCGGCGTGGCGGTGAGATCGGTGGTGACGTTGACCGGGCCGGTATCCGAATCGACGGTCAAAATCTCGCCACCGACCGGCGCGACCAAAGTCGCACCGCCGTCGGCCAACCAGTTGGGACTGGTCCAGTCGGCAGCAATGCTGCTCTGCCAGGCGAGTTCGACGGTGGACGAACCGACCTCCGTGCCCGTGAGGATGTCGTCGAACGTCGTGCCGAGGCGAATCTCGTCGAGTTCGATCCGGCCACCTCCGTACGAAAGGGTGGTAAAGAGGGACTGGTCCAGGTCGGCGCTGTTGCCGACCGCGCCGAGTTCGAAAGCCTCCTCGGTCGGCACGGCAGCACCCTCGTTGACATCGAACTGGAATGCCTGTATTTTGTCTTTGCCGTCCTCAAGGGGGTCGTCCCAGGTGATCTTCAACACGAGGAGTTCCGCCGGGTAGGAGAAGCCCGCAAGAGTGGCGCTGGGGTGGATCTCGAACGTTCCGTTGGCGTCTTCATCATTCCAGTAGTGGGCGCCGACCGGGCCGTTCCCATTATCATAGTAGCCACCCCCGCCGATGGCCTGGTCTGCCGCTTTGTTGCCGCGGTCTTCGATCAAGTCGCCGGCACCGATGGCCAGCAGCGGCCAGAAGCCCCAGGGCACGTCTCCCTGGGCGGCCACCATGCTCATCCAGGTCACGGCCTCGCTGGTGAACGTGTCCGTTACGGAACTGTCCATCGTGACCATGCCGCGCACGTGGGCCCTCCCATCGAAGCCAAGAGAGATGAAATTGCCGGTTTGTGCGACGTTGTGGGCAACGCCGTCCCATGAACGCCACTGAAACGGGTCACGGGGCCCATCCGCCATTTTCATGTCAAAGCCATTAGAGTCCCAGGCGGTCCAACTCCCAGTCATGCCCATGCCGTCGGGCGGCGTCTGGCCATCTAGGAGTTCGCCTACCGTATAATCAAACGGCTCGTAGAGCAGCAGATCGGCCTGAGCGGCGGAATGGAATCCACAGAAGACCACTACGATTGTCGCGAGGCTTACGATGGCCGGGCCAAAGAATCTGTCGTTTCTCATAACCTTGTTCCTTTTGCGAGAATTCGCTCGCGGGTAAAGCACGGCGTCCGTGCTGTACAATAAACATCTCTAAGGGCTAAACGGGCAATCGGCCGGTATTATTGCGACCGCAGTTTGCCAAAGGTTTTGACGGTGTATCCATGCGGCGGTCAAACCGCCTGGCGCACACCGCCAAAATCTGTCGCAATGGCGAACGCGACTTCGGCCGACCGATACTGCTCCGCCGGGACCAACCGGCGGAGCAGTCGGTGTTAAGCAGTAATCTTATGCTCGCCTCTTGCGGCGGACGAACAAACCGAATCCCAACAGACCCATCGCCGCCAAAACCAATGTGCTCGGCTCGGGAACGATCGGGGCAACGTCGCCAAACTCCGTGCCGAGGCGAATCTCGTCGAATTCGACCCGGCCACCTCCGTACGTGATCGTATCGAACGTGGCCACACCGCTTGATCCGTGCGGAAGTCAAGCTGAACGAAGGGCAGATCGATTTCTACGCACTCAGGCGACGCGATCCAAATTATCAGCCGTTGCTCAACTCGATTGAATACCATTTTCCGAATCGTCCCTTCAGG
>JABMRB010000315.1 GCA_013202865.1 Candidatus Nealsoniibacteriota bacterium
GACATGAAACGCATCGGCGACTGGCTCTACGTGCTGGGCGTCAACACGCTCAACGAGCACCTCTCCTACATCACCATCCGCGGCGCCCGAAAGCGGGACCATCCGCAGTCGTTCTCGTATCACACGCCATGGTGGGATTCGTACAACGTGATGGCCGAGTATTTCACGCGGCTGTCGCTGGCAATCTCGGCCGGTCGCGAGGTCAACGGGGTGCTGGTGATCGAGCCGACCAGCACGAGTTGGATGTATCAAGGCGACCCGAAGTTGAACGAACTCGGCAACAGTTTCCAGAAGCTGGTCACCGACCTGTCGAAGGCCCAGGTGGAGTATGACATCGGTTGCGAGGATATTATTGCGCGGAACGGTGAGGTCGGCAACAAGGAGCTTGCCGACGAGCACGGCCGGGTCGCTAGCCGGGGACTGTTCGTGGTGGGGCAGCGTGTCTACAGCACCATTGTGCTTCCGCCCGGCACGGAGAATCTCAACAGCCCGACGGTTAAACTGTTCGAACGATACCTGGGCTTCGGCGGCCGGGTCCTTTGTTGCGGGAAGCCTCCGAGTTTTGTCGACGGGAAGCCGTCCGCCGAGCCAGGCAAGCTAGCCGAGAATAGCTCGTGGCAGCAGATCGATGCGGCCGACTTGCCCGAAAAGCTGCGGGCATCTGACGGCGAAGCATTGAGCATTCGGCAAGACGAAAGCGACGGCGGAATCCTCTTCCACCAACGCCGCCGGCTGGACGACGGCGATTTCCTCTTTCTGACCAATACGAGCATCGAGGCACCGGCGTCAGGCCAAATTGATGCCTCGGCCAAGAGCATCGAACGCTGGGATCTGGCGACCGGGGCGATTTCGGCGTATCCGTTCGTTGCCGAGAAGAAGGGCGTCAAGGCCCGATTCGAGTTGCCGCCATGTGGCAGCCTGTTGCTGTTTCTCTCGCAGAACAAGGGAGAGATTGCCAATCCGCAAGTGGCCGAGGTGACCACAATCCGCCCGGCCAGCCCGCCGAAGATTCGCCGCATTGAACCGAACGTGTTGACGCTCGATTACGTTGACGTGACGGCCGGCGGCGAGACGAAGAAGGATGTCTATTTCTATGGAGCGAACCAGTTCGTCTTTCAGAAAAACGGCATGGACCGCAACCCGTGGGACAGCTCCGTGCAGCTTCACGATCAACTGATTACGAAGAAGTTCCCGGCCGACAGCGGTTTCGAGGCGACCTACCGGTTCACGATCGAGGGCCAGGTGCCCAAGCCGTTGTACATCGTCGTCGAACGGCCCGATTTGTATGCGATCACGTGTAACGGCAAACCCATCACCGCCGCGACGGGCTCCTGGTGGCTCGACAAAGCGTTCGGCAAGATCGATCTTGCGGGCGCGGCCAAGCCGGGCGACAACGTCGTGACGATCAAGGCCTCGCCGATGACGATCTATCACGAACTGGAGCCGGCCTACCTGCTAGGCGAATTCCGGCTGAAGGCCGCCGACAAGGGCCACGTCGTCGTAGCCGACGCGCCGCTGAAGCTCGGCCCATGGAACGAGCAGGGCCATCCGTTCTACGCCACCGGCGTCGTCTACACCGAAACGTTCGACGTGGCGAAGCCGGCCGGGCGGTACTACGTCTCCTTGCCCCAGTGGTACGGCAGCGTGGCCAAGGTCAGCGTCAACGGCAGCCCGGCCGGGCATATCGCCTGGCAGCCGTGGCAATGCGACGTGACCGAGCAGATCAAACCGGGCCGCAACGAGATCGGGGTCGTCGTGATCGGCACGTTGAAGAACACGCTCGGCCCGCACCACGGCAACCCGGGCACGGGCCGCGCCTGGCCCGCCATGTTCCGCAACGGCCCCGAGCCGGGTCCCCCGCCGGGCAAGCAATACCACACGCTCGGCTACGGACTGTTCGAGCCGTTTGTGTTGAAACGCACCGGGAAGTGAGGGCCGACGTCTCCATTTAGCCGCCGGGCTTGCCCGGCGCGTTTGGTGATGCCGTACTTGGCGCCCGGGAGGAAAACGCGCCGGACAAGTCCAGCGGCTAAATGGGGGCGTTGCGCTACTGGGAGTTCGCTTCCCCATCCACCGTGGGTTCCCCAAAATCCAACCCGCCGCGGCCGCGAGCGAAGGAAATGATCGCTTCGACGATCAGCCAGCCGGCGATCCCGAGGATGATTGCACAGACGGTAACCATGGCCCACTGGCCGTCCTTGACGAAACCTTCCAGTTGGCCCGCCATGGCGTAGATCGATACGCCGAACATCAACACCATCGGCACCAGCGTGTAGACGATCGGGCGGCCCAGCTTGAACAGAAACACGCTGACGGTCAACAGCGTCAGGCCGGCCAGTAGCTGGTTCGTCGTGCCGAACAGGATCCAGAGCGTCTTGCCGCCGGAAGTAAGCACGAACGCGAAAAAGGCGATGCCGGCCACTGCCGTCAGCGAGGCGAAATAGCGATTGGCCAGCAGGTTCAGCTTCAGGCTGCGGCAAATCTCCTCGACGTTGAATCGCAGCAGCCGGGTGGCCGTGTCGAGCGTGGTCATCGCGAACGCGACAATCGTGACCGCCAGCAGGGCACTGCCGTACTTGACGGGGATGCCAAGATGGTTCAGGAAGTTGGCCCCGCCGCGGACCACCGCACTAAGCTGCACGGGCAGCCCGGCCCCCTTGATCGTTCCCCAACTTGCGTACTCGCCGCCGGATTGCCATGCCGCCGCCCCCAAACCGGCCGTGCAGGCCAAGATCACTAGGATCGCCAGACCGCCTTCGACCAACATGCTGCCATAGCCGATCGGCACGGCGTCGGTTTCCCGGTTGATCTGCCGGACGGTCGTACCGCTCGAGACCATCGCATGGAACCCGCTGACCGCGCCGCAGGCAATGGTCACAAACAGCAACGGAAACCAAGACGGGGCGTGCGGCACGTCCTCCAACATCTGGCCTTCCTGGAGCGGCACTTCCGGCACGACCGGCCGAAACGCGGGCGCGTCGATGCAGCCTTCGGCGGCACCCGTAGCTGCGGCGACCGTCAGACCGACTAGCAGCGTGGCCAGTGCGAAGTAGAGCTGAAAACTGTTGATGTAGTCGCGCGGTTGCAGCAGTAGCCAGACGGGCAACACCGAGGCGATGAACGCGTAACCCAGCAGCACGACGATCCACGTGTTCTTGCATTGCGAGACGGCCGAATCGAGGTTCTCGACCGTTCCGTCTTCGCCGGCCGCTTGGAAGTGCTTCACCGCCGCCGCCGCGCCGTATGGTGTCTCCAGCACCGCAGCACCCTCGGCCGATTCGGCGTCGCGTGCCGTCGCCAGTGCCGCTTGCGTGTCGGAGTCGACAAACCACTCGTAGGTGGTAACCGGCTGTGCCACGCCCCAAAGAATCAGCCCCGCAAACGCCGCCAACCCCAATACGGTCGCCGGCCCCAGGCCCACCTTCAGCTTGTAGACCGACACGCCCACGATCATCGCCACCACCATCAGCCCGAACGAGGGAATGATCGCGTCCGGATTGTAGTTGACGAACAGCCCCGAAATCGCCAGCACAAACGCCCCCATCGCCAGCGACATCAGGAAGAAAATGATCAGCAGGGCCAGCAGCCGTGCCCGCGGGCCCATCAAGTCGCGGCAGACGTCTCCGATTGTGCGGCCTTGGAATCGGAGGCTGACGGTCAACGCACCCAGGTCGTGGACCGCACCGATAAAGATGCATCCGAAAACGACCCAAAGCACGGCCGGGACCCAGCCCCAGATCACTGCTATCGCCGGGCCAAGGATCGGACCCAGACCGGCGATCGAAGCGAAATGATGGCCGAACAGCACCGGGATCCGCGTCGGAACGAAATCGACGCCGTCCTCCAGCGTATGGGCCGGCGTGCGATGGTTCGGATCGAGCCGGAACACCTTGCGACCGAGAAACCGCCCGTAGGTGAAGTAAGCAACCCCCAGCAGGGCAAACGCCCCAATGGCGACCACGGCCGCGTTATCCAGCATCGCAGAACTCCTCTATGCAGTCGTATCGCTTGCAGACCGACTCAAGGTTCGTAGTGACCCGATTTATCGGGTCCAGATTGCCAAGACCGCATGAATGCGGTCACTACAAACGGCCTATGAACAATCCGGGATCGACGGTGACCGGAGAAAACGGGGTGGACTAGCCCCCCCCGATTCGGACGGCCCATGCATCCATCCCGTCACCATAACCTTCCCCCCCGGTTCAGACAACCACGGTGGGCCACTGGGTGGCTGGGGCACTGGGTGGCTGGGACACTGGGTGGCTGGGGCAAAGCGCAGCGGTGCCCCAGACGTGGGCCACTCTGCCAGCCATGATCCACTGGGGCACCGC
>JABMRB010000316.1 GCA_013202865.1 Candidatus Nealsoniibacteriota bacterium
CATTCCGATAAAGGCCGGGTCACCCGAGCGGGCCGCATAATCCCTTGTCGCTGTTTTGAGGTCTTTGACGGCTGACTTCACTGCATGTCTTGTGGGCCGACCAAGGTTCGGGTCGCCAATCAAGTCCTTCGTGTTTCCGCCTGTCAATCTGTGCTGGAACACGCGGGCAGGAAGTTCTCCGTAACGATTACGAAGGAATTGCAGGAGCTCTTTAACCAGCATGGCTTGCTCCGGTAGTTGGCCCAAGTAGGCAACGGCGGGACCGAAGCCGGGGGCGATTGAAACGGTGGGCAATAGCCGTCGTCTGGTCTGAACTTTCTTTATCGCCGAGAAAATCGCATTCTTGACACTCGCTCTGAATCTCGCCTCCATCGGCTGCCCCTTCCATCCAGCGAACAAGCCACCTGGGGAGACGAGCAACTTGACAACAATATCATGGGCCATCTCATCGGTTTCTCTGCCGAATGCTGCCCGTTTTAGGGAACGCTCTATATCGCCATACCAATCGAAGTTGAGCATCGACTCAAGTTGTCTCCGCTCAGCCGGTTTGTCTACGCGACGAAGGAGGTCCGAAAGCTGCTGGGCAAACAACTGATTGTAAGCGGCTTTGTCGGGAGTTTGTTCCAGTAGGCGGAGAGCGAGCCCAACGTCACGGGAGGACAGCCATTCGAGAAAAGTCGTTTGCATACAGTATCTATCCACTCGACACCGCAATGAGACTGAGGTTTTTCCTCAGATTGTCGTCCTCCGACCTCACTTCGCCGGTCTTAGTCAGTAGAGAAGGGCGGACATCGCCTTCCACGGTCGTCATTCCCAGCCCCATCACGAGACCATGCCCAGCCAACGCCAAATCCGGCAACAGATTACAAACCGTATCGTTGCCGCTCTCGAACAAGACCTTCTGCCCTGGCGGCGGCCTTGGCGGCAGGTGTCATCGCCGAACGTGGGGAGACCTGTCAATGTTGTGAGCAGGAACACCTATCGAGGCATCAATCCGATCCTGCTCGAACTCCACTCCCTACACTACGGGTTCCAAAGCCGTTGGTGGGCGACCTTTCGGCAGTGGCAGGGACTTGGGTGCTCCGTAATGCGACGACCGACTGACGTAGAACCTGGGCAGTGGGGAGCAAGAGTCGTGTTCTATCGTCAGGTGAGCAAGACGGTAACGAAGGAGAACGGCGAAGAGCGAGACGAGCAGTTCCCCGTCATGCGATACTTCACGGTCTTCAACGCCGAGCAGGTGGAAGGCGAAGTCGCCGAACGGTATCAGGTCCAAGACGATCCCGAGACCCGCGAGGTCGGTCCTGATTTCGAGCCAGCCGACGAACTCGTTGCCGCCACCGAAGCCGAAATCAGACACGGTGGCGACAGGGCTTTCTACACACGACCTGTTTCATTCGACGACTGGCCGAACCACGACGCCGGCGATCACATCGTCGTGCCACCCAAGCACCAGTTTGAGTCGGTTGGGAGCTACTACGAGGCAGCCTTTCACGAACTTGGCCATTGGTCAGAAATCCGAACCGGTTGGGATCACCGCGAGCAAGGCTATCCGATGGGAGAGCTTGTTGCCGAGATTGCAGCGAGTTTCCTATCCGCCGAACTCGGTGTGCCACAGGGAGAGACACTTGAAAATCACGTCGCCTACTTGCAATCGTGGCTGGCCGAAATGAAGAACGACCCATCCTATATCTTCCGAGCCAGTGCCCAGGCATCGAAGGTCACCGATTACTTGCTCTCATTTACCCGGCAACCCGAGGAGGTTGCAACATGATGAAGAAGACCGAAGTCAATGATGTTGCTCCGTCGTCCGTCGCTCACGTCGTCGGACAGCAAGGTGTTGTCGAGCAAGTGAAAGTGGCGTTGGACGCTGCCTTCGAGGACACCCGCCGTTTCGACCATGCGATGCTCGTCGGCCCACCGGGCATGGGAAAGAGCATGACGGCGAACGTCATCGCCCAAGAGATGGCAGCCGACTTCCATGAGGTTCTCGGGCAATCCATCGCCAACGTCGGGGACCTGAACGGGCTATTGCTCCAAGCGAGCGACAAGAGCGTTGTTCACATTGACGAAGCCCACGAACTTAATCGAAAGCTTCAAACTGCCCTCTACTTGGCGACCGACAAGCGCCGGATATTTATCAGTGGCAGCAAGGCAGTGCAGTCCATTCCGATTGCGGACTTCACGTTGCTTCTCTCCACCACCGACGAGTATTCGTTGCTCCAACCACTCCGAGACCGGATGAGATTGGTTCTTCATTTTGACTTCTATTCGTCGGAAGACTTGGCGACTCTCCTTCACCACCGTTCAAAAGCTCTGGGATGGTCCGTGGACGAAGGACTCCTTCCCCACATTGCTCGACGCTCGAAGGGCACGCCTAGACTCGCACTTCGCCTCTTGCAGGCATGTCGGCGTGTATGCAGGAGTGAAGGCGAAGACACACTCACCTGCGATCACCTTCACCGTGCCTGCAACTTGGAAAGAATTGATGAGCTAGGTCTCGGGCCGACTGAGCAAGCTTATCTTCGGATCCTATCCGATGGGCCGACAAGACTAAACGTGATCGCATCTTCGTTGGGATTGCCTCCGAAGACGATCTCAGCAGTTACCGAACCCTTCTTGATCCGAGCCGGACTCACATCCAAAGACGATCAATCCCGGCGACAACTAACGAGCAGGGGTTACGAGCACCTGTCCGAATCGAGTCCATGACCTTTCCAATTCCTGCGTGAAACCTTGTGTGAAAGTTGTGCAATGAACGACCAATACAAAGCAGCCGTAACCGTTGCCGAAATGTCCCGTATGGTGGGCCTGAGCCGCGCCCGATTCTATCAGTTGATCGGCTCTGCCTTTCCCGAGCCAAGTCGAGACGAGAACGGTCGTCCCTACTTTGGTGAAGAGCAGCAGCGACTCTGCATTGAAGTCCGCAGACGCAATTGCGGCGCGGATGGAAAGCCGGTTCTTTTCTACGCGCCGAGGGGCACCGCGTCATTGACCACCAGAAGCCACAGAAGAGCCAGGGGACGCAAGGTGAGCGACAACAGGTATTCTGGCATCCTCGACGGCGTGAAGGCGCTGGGGCACACTACGGCGACGACACAGCAAGTGGCCGCTGCCGTTGAGCAGTCGTTCCCCGGTGGAGCGGATGGCGTTGATCCCGGTGAGGTCATCCGGGCTGTGTTCCTGTCCATAAGGTGTCAGAATTCGACCGATAAACTGTGCCGATAAGAGGCATTATCAGCCCCAATTGTGTCCGAAAGGTGTCCGAATTATGTCCACTTCCCGTCCACAAGGCTGCCAGAATTGGGACGATAATGTTTTCTCGGGGCTGCGCGTCGGCGGCGACGAGCCCAGTCTCTTCGCTCGATTTCTCGACGCCCACGACTTCGCCGCGAACAGCCGCCGTGCCATGAGTCAGGACGCGCGGAAGTTTGCGCGATGGTTCGCTGAGGCAAACCAGGAGGCGTTCGTGGTGAACCGGGTGACGACCAGGGACATCACCGATTTCAAGGATCATTTGCGGCGCGAGCAGAATCAGGCCGTCAGCACGATCAACCGGGGCCTGGTCACGCTACGTCGGTTCCTGGGCTGGCTGGTCGAGCAGGGACAGCTTTCGGCAAACGCGGCGAAGCCAGTGAAAGAACTACGCAAGGTGGCTCTTGCACCAAAGGGCCTCGACCGTGCCGTAGTCCGTCGTTTACTTCGAGAGATAGAGCTTCGTCAGGACGTGCGGGCCGCGGCAATCTTCTCGTTCTTCCTCTACACGGGCGGCCGGGTGTCGGATTTGGTGGGGCTCGAACTCGATGATTTGATGATCGGTGAACGAAGCGGTGCGGTAGTGTTTCGGAATGGAAAGGGTGGCAAGCAAAGAACGGTGCCGCTGCCTCTTCCTGCGAGACGTGCGATGCAGGCGTATTTGGAAAGTCGGCCTCCGGTTCGGTCGTCGGGCAAGGTTTTCATCGGCGAGAGAGGAGCCTTGACCGACAGGGGCGTGAGGGCGTTGTGCGACAAATACAGCGTCATCATCGGCGTAAAGCTGCACCCGCACTTGTTGAGGCACACGATGGCCCACAAGTTCCTAGAAGACAATCCCGGCGACCTTGTTGGGCTGGCTCAAATCCTCGGCCACGCCAATCTCAATACCACCCGCAGATACGTGGAGCAAACTGAGGAGCAGTTGGGAGAGGCGATGGGGAGGATGGCGTATTGAGAATGGCGACGGCGTGCTGTGTAGATGAATCGCTTTCGTTTCGTCGGCCTCCGGTTAGGGGTCAGCGGTCTATTAAGTAGGGCTCTTCCGGAGAATCTGTGGGTGAATTGAGGGCAGTTTGAGGGATTGGAGTTCAGGTTTTCTGAGGAGAGGGAGGACAAAAAGAATGAGAATGGATGTGGAGAAGAATAGGCCC
>JABMRB010000317.1 GCA_013202865.1 Candidatus Nealsoniibacteriota bacterium
CTATTGCTAAGCCGCAAGCGGCTCTTCATTCGTCATTCGTAATTCGTCATTCGTCATTCGTCATTCGTGCATCGTCATTACCTTGCTCCCACCACCGCCACGACACCGCGGTGATCTGATAACTTGTCCGCCACGGTCTCATAGCGGACGAACTCCAACTCGTTCGACACGAGAATCCAGTCCAACCTCTTCTCTGACCGGGGAAAGGTCCCCATGCCCTTCGCCTTAGGTTCATACGCGGCCAGGTCGAGTCGCTTGGCCAGCGTTTGTAGCGTTTTCTCCTTGCCGTTGAACTCGCAGTTGAAATCTCCCATCACGATCAACGGGTTCTTGCGCGGGGTCAGTTCGGCGACCATCTTCTTGATCTGCTCGCGGCGGACCGATTTGCGGGAGAAATCGAGATGGACCGAGACCACGTCCACGCTCACCTCCGGCCGGCCCGGCCATGCAATCGTACCAAGGACGAAGCCCTTCGAGAAGGTCGGCGGCGAGGGGGCGAACGTTACCGAGCGGCAATCGCCCATCGGCAACCCCGACAAAAGGGCCGTGCCGTACGACAGTTTCAGCCCCTTGACGTGCTCCCCGCGGCAGCAATCCGGCAGGTCGCACCGCTGGGCAAGGTACTGCACGTGGTCGAACCGCCCGCTCCAGAGCGACGGCCCGTCGACCTCCTGCAATGCCGCCACGTCGGGCCGCTGCCGGACGAAGGCCTCGGCGATCCGGTCGAGGTTCGCCTCGATCGTCGCCCGCTTCTGCAAGGCCTGGTGAAACCCGTCCTTGCGGCCGTGGGCAACGTTCAGCGTCATTACGGTGATCGTCGAATCCCGGTCCGGCACAACACCTCCTACGCGCGTCGATTCGCATCCTGAAGCCGACCCGGTCAATGTGACTGCCGCGGTGCCGTGCGTCCAATACGGCCCGCCCACGGCCGAAATTACTGCCAGGCACACCAATACCCCGAACAGCCCCCATCTCCTGGTTCGCTTCTTCATGATCGACCCTCAGTCACGGACCCGCATGCGGATACTCTCGCCGTGAACGAAGGCGAGACTGTCGATCGTTTGTAACGCTTCGTTGATCGCACCCGCCGAGGCCCTATGGGTCATAATCACCAACGGCACAGGGCCGCCGTCCTCTTCTTCCGGCTCGTGCTGGATGACCGACGCGATCGAGATTTTGTGCCAGCCAAAAACGCCTGCGATCTCTGCCAACACACCAGGCCGATCGTCGACGGTGAACCGCAGATAATACCGCCCCGGCACCTTGCCCGGATCGCGTATCTTTACCGAGGATTTCCGTCGCTCGGACCACAATTCGAGCGTGTTGAAGGTGATCGCCGTGCGGCCGACGATCGTGTCGATCAGGTCGGAGACGACGGCCGAGGAGGTGGCGTCGCAACCGGCCCCCAAGCCCTGGAAGAAGACCCGGCCGACCGGCTCGCCGACCACGCGAATCGCGTTGAAGGCCCCTCGCACCTCCGCCAGTGGGGTGCCTTGGCGGACTAGCGTGGGGGAAACGTGCAATTCCAGCTCGTCCGCCTCCAGCCAGGCCACCGCCAGCAGCTTCACATTGTAGCCGAGTTCCTTGGCGTGACGAAGATCGGCCACGTCGACCGTGTCGATGCCGGTCCGCGGGATCTCGCGCCAGTTGACCCGCGCGGCGAACGCCAAATGGGCCAGGATCGCCAGCTTCTGGGCCGCGTCGCTACCATCGACGTCCATCGTCGGATCGGCCTCCGCGTAGCCGCAACGCTGGGCCTCGGCCACCGTGGCCGAGTAGTCGGTGCCCCGGCCGGACATCTCGGTCAGGATGAAGTTGCTCGTCCCGTTAAGGATCGCGTGAATTGTGTGGATCTGGTTGACCGCGAGACACTCGCCGATGGACGCGATGATCGGAATTCCGCCGGCCACCGAAGCCTCAAAGGCGATCGACCGGCCAAACTGCCGTGCCCGGTCGAATAGCTCGGGACCATGCTCGGCCAGCAGGGCCTTGTTCGCCGAGATCACGTTCTTGCCACTTTCGAGCAGCTTGAGCATGATCGAGCGGGCCGGCTCAAGCCCCCCGACAAGCTGGACTACCGTGCCGATTTCCGGGTCGTCCAGAACGGTCGACAAATCGTCGGTCAGCACGCCGTCGGGCAAGGAGAAACCCCTCTCTCGGGTTGTGTCTGGATCAACCACACGAACCAGTTCTACAGGCCGACCGGCATGCCGAGCCATCCGGTCTGGCTCCTCAAGCAGCAGACGGGCGACTCCAGTGCCGATCGTTCCGAATCCGACAATAGCAACCTTGGCAGTCTTCATTATCAACCCACGTTATCAACGTCCACGGAAGCATGAGAACCCCTTATCTTAGGCTAGTCCACCAATCGGGGTCAAGTCGCTTGCACGATCTGCGGGATTCGCCATACTCTCGGGTGTTTTGTGACGAATAAGTAACAGCCGCTTGCGGCTTAGCAATTCTTCGCAGGAAGTTGCTAAGCCGCAAGCGGCCCCCAGTGCCCAGTCCCCCACGGTCTGGCGACCGTAGCTACCAAACCCAATAAAGGACCTTCCTGTGGAAACGACCGCCCTGGAGTTCTTTCGCCGTATCCTCGAGACCCCCAGCCCTTCCGGCTACGAGAGCCCGGCACAGCAGATCGTGCGGGACTACGTGGCCGATTTTGCCGACGACGTGCAGACCGACGTCCACGGCAATGTGATCGCGGTCCGCAACGGCGACGCCCCGTTGCGATTGATGCTGGCCGGTCATTGCGACCAGATCGGCCTGATCGTACAGCACATCGACGACGACGGGTTTCTCTACGTCCAACCCATCGGCGGTTGGGATCCGCAGCAGCTTATCGGCCAGCGGATGACCGCCTGGACCGACCAGGGCCCGGTCTTCGGCGTGATTGCCCGAAAGCCGATCCACCTGATGACCGACGAAGACCGCAAAAAGGTACCCAAGATCAAGGACCTCTGGTTGGACATCGGCGCCAAAGACAAAGAGGACGCCGAGAAGCTGATCCGCATCGGCGACCCGGTGACGGTCGAGCTCGGGTTCACGCAAGTCCGCAATAACCTGGCCGTTTCGCCCGCGATGGACGACAAGGCCGGGGCATGGGTCGTGCTGGAGGCCTTGCGGCGGATCGACAAAGCGAAGCTCAAGTGCGGCGTATTTGCCGTCTCCACGGTCCAGGAAGAAGTAGGGCTCCGCGGCGCCCGGACCAGTTCGTTCGGCGTCGATCCGCACGTGGGCATTGCGGTCGACGTGACGCACGCGACCGACTGCCCCACGATCGAGAAGAAAGAAGAGGGCGACGTGCGGCTCGGCAAGGGCCCGGTCGTCTATCGCGGGCCGAACATGAACCCCAAGGTCGTCGAGCGCCTGATTGCTGCGGCCGAGGGGCACAAGATCGACTTCCAACTCGGCGCCGAAGGCCGGGCTACCGGCACCGACGCCAACGCCATTCAGGTCAACCGCGCCGGGGTGGCCACGGGCCTGGTCAGCATCCCGAACCGCTACATGCACAGCCCCGTTGAGATGATCTCGCTGGACGACATCGACCGGGCGGCCGACTTGTTGGCCCGATTTGCCGAGTCGCTCACACCCGATGCCGTGTTTATCCCGTAAGGGGCCGAGGAAGAGCAGTGAGCTTTGAGCTTTGAGCTGTGAGCTATGAGCTGTGAGCAGTGAGAAGTGAGAAGTGAGAAGTGAGAAGACTCATTATCCATAGCTCATAGCTCAAAGCTCATAGCTCATAGCTCAAAACTCATAGCTCAAAGC
>JABMRB010000318.1 GCA_013202865.1 Candidatus Nealsoniibacteriota bacterium
AAACACCAGTTCGCGTTGACTATACCGCCATATTTAATTAGACTCCACGGCAGTTAATACCAGTTGTGATTGCCACTGGAATCCCCTTGTGGGAAAATAAATCCAGCCCAGAAAATCGCTGAACGCAGTCGGGGGGCGTTTGAAGTCTCCCCACTCCCCACTACCCACCACTTGGCCTTCTCTTAGCCGGCGGAAGTGCCTATAATCCGCCGCCCTGGGGGGATTCGGTGGAGTCTTCTCACGACGAATCGGGGAGTCTTTTCATGCAGAAACTATCGCCGGCGATGCTGTGTCTGCTGCTGTTGTCGGCAACGGTCGGCTGCCAGAGTATGGCCCCGGCCAACAGACGCTTGGGGGCACCCGGCTCGCCTCAACCGCAAGCGACCGCCCCCGCGCCGTACGCGGCTTGGCAACGGGATCCCTTCCCCGACAAGCAGATGGCCCCGGAAATCGTCGGTGGCCGTCCGATGGGGTTCAGCGATCCGCCGGCGGAGGTGCTTAGGGTCCAGCCCCCGCTGGATCCGCTTCAAACCCGCCAATTTCCGTGGCATCAGCGTCGTCCGTAACGCACCACACACCTCCGCGGTATGCGTGCGCCCACGGCATCGGTGCGTTGCACGCACCCTACGGGGCTCCTGTCGCCGGCCGGCCGTTTGCATTATGATCGATGGTTGGAACCTGTCCGCTCCTCGATGCCCTGTAATGTGCCGCGATGCCCGCTCGACCCCGCCGTCCACGAAACGCTACGAAGAAACCGCAGAATACTGCGAAGAAACCGAGCCACGAGGACAGCCCGCGCACCGACGGCGAGCGGCTGCAAAAGGTGCTGGCGGCGGCCGGGGTCGGCAGCCGGCGGCAGTGTGAAGAACTGATCCTCGCCGGCCGCGTCGAGGTCGACCGGAAGATGGTTACCGAGCTGGGCACTCGAGTCGATCCCACGGACCAGGAAATCCGGCTCGACGGCCAGGCGCTGCCTAAGACCAAGCGAGTCTACTACGCGCTGAACAAACCGACCGGCGTCGTCTCGACCAATAGCGATCCGGCGGGGCGGCCCCGGGTGATCGACCTGATACCCTCGCAGAAGGCCCGGCTGTTCACCGTCGGGCGGCTCGATTTCCACAGCGAGGGCTTGATCCTGGTGACCAACGACGGCGAATTGGCCAACCGGCTGACCCATCCCCGATACGGCGTCGAGAAGACCTACCGCGTGCAGGTTGCCGGCCGGCCGACGCGCGAGATCCTCGCGAAGCTTCGCCAGGGTGTTCGCCTTGCCGAGGGGTTCGCCCGGGTGGAAGGCGTGCGGGTCAAATCGCGGCACAAGGAGAGCGCGATCTTGGAGATGGTGTTGCGCGAAGGCCGCAACCGCGAGATTCGACGCGTGCTAGCCCGCGTCGGGCACAAAGTGCTCCGGCTCGTTCGTGTTGCCGTCGGCCCCGTAAAGCTGGGGAACCTCCCGCCCGGCGAACATCGCCAACTCACCCGAGACGAACTGGCCGCGCTGCGCCGCGCGGGCAATGCATCGACGACCCCGGGCATCGCACGACGGACGCCACGCCACAGGAAGCACAAATGAGCTCGCCGCGCTGCAGCAGGCTGCCAGGCTGGCCGACCGTGGGTAATCTACTGGTTAGGGGGCAGGGTGGCTCGACTATTCCCCAATCGAGTAGAATACAGTATAATTGACCGTGTGTAATGATGGTGCGCTGACTGCCAGGGACACAGTTGCATGAATCGATCGGATTTCATCGAGCTTGCCAGACTGCGTATACAAGAGGCCCAAGTTCTCCTTGCCAACGAAAAACCTGAGGGGGCATACTACTTATGCGGCTATGCCGTTGAGTGTGCTTTGAAAGCATGTATTGCCAGGCAAACCAAGGAACACGATTTTCCCGACAAGAAGATCGTCGACCAAAGCTATTCGCATAACTTGGTGAAGCTCGTTGGAGTTGGACGTCTTGAAACTGCACTAGAGAGCCGGATCCGCTCAGATCCGACGTTCAATACGCATTGGAGCATCGTGAAAGACTGGAGCGAGCAGAGTCGGTACGAACGTCATTCCTCTGAACAGGCTCACAATTTGTACACTGCGGTCACATGCAAAGATCACGGGATACTACAATGGCTAGAGCACTACTGGTAGAGTCGGACATCGAGCGAGGCAACGAATTGATCGGTATCCTCGATAAGGCCGGATACCCGGTTCACTCGGCGCTGTGGCTTTACTCTTCCGATCGTTATGATGAATGGCGGCTGGTCATCGCCACCCCTTTGGTCGACAAGGAGGGGCCTTTGGCAGCGTATCAGAAGCTCGACGGGATACTAAGGAAGGACAGGCCGGATTTCGTTGTTTCTCTGCGACAGATTCAATTAGTGAGTCCGACGGATCTCGTTATTCGGTCTGTGAACGAGACCTATCCAACAAGAGAGAGTATCCTCAATCCGACTTTGTTCGGATCGACGAGTGGTACAGCCGAAACGACGACGTACATTGAACAGGCCCACCTCTATCGTGTTCACGGAACGAACGAATGAGCGAGCCATGCCCTCGCACCTCCTACGCCGACAACGCATGGCAAGGGACTTGTCGTGTTGAGGAGAACGTCCGCGTCGCACGGGATACGTACCGGCTGCGTTTGGCTTGCCCGGAGATCGCCCAACGTATCTTGCCCGGGCAGTTTCTCATGCTGCGGTTGACCGCAGGCAACGACCCGCTGCTGGGGCGACCGTTGGCCCTGTACGACGTCTACTCGCACTGCGACAGCAGTCCGGACGCGGTGCAAGTCGTCTACCTGGTCGTCGGCAAGATGACCACGCTGCTGGCCGAGATCAAACCGGGGGCGACGATCGATGCATGGGGGCCGTTGGGCAACGGCTTCGAGGCCCGGCCGACGGAGCACCTGGTGATGGTTGCCGGAGGCATCGGGCAAACGCCTTTTCCGGCCGTCGCCCGGGAGTGTCTCGGCCTGCACTGCTACGGCGAGCCGCGGCGGCAGGTACCCCGGGCGAAGAAGGTTACGCTCTGCTACGGCGTTCGCAGCAGCGAATACCTGGCGGGCGTCGACGACTTCGAGCGGCTCGGCGTCGAAGTCCACGTCAGCACGGACGACGGCTCGGCCGGCCACCATGGCCTGGTAACCGACGTGGCCCGTTCGGTGATCGAGCGGTCGGACGCGGCGTGCCGAATGGTCTGTTGCGGCCCGGAACCGATGCTGGCCGCCACGGCCGAGCTTGCCCGAGAGTTGAACGTGCCGTGCGAGGTATCGTTAGAGCGGGCGATGGCCTGTGGGATCGGGGCCTGTTTCAGTTGCGTGGCGAAGGTCCGCGACCCGTCGGGCAACTGGACTTACCGGCGGACCTGCATCGAGGGCCCCGTCTTCGATGCCGCCGGCGTGGAGTTCTGACGGAGTGGGGAGTGGGGAGTGGGGAGCGGGGAGCGGTTGGGGTGGCAGTTGAACTGCCACCCTCGGGGAACGGATCGAAACGCCCCCCGACTGCGTCGGGGGG
>JABMRB010000040.1 GCA_013202865.1 Candidatus Nealsoniibacteriota bacterium
GCATGGCTAACATCGGGGTGATGCCGGCAGAGATGGCCGTCGACTTCGGTTGCAGTGGCCCGGTGCTTCGCGGCAGCGGGGTCGATTGGGACCTGCGGCGCGACGGCGAACCCCGCTACACGCAGATCTACGACGGCTACGACTTCGACGTGATCGTCCAGAAAGACGGCCGCTATCCGCTGCGTCGCGACGACCCGGCCGTGCCCAAGTCGGCCGTGCTGGGCGACAGTTGGCATCGCTACTACGTGCGGATGCTCGAGGCGATGCAATCGGTCCGGCTGGTACGGCAAGCGATGGAGAAGATCCAGAAGTGCGACGGGCCGGTGAGTGTGAAAGTCAAGATGAAACAGAAGCTCCCCGTCGGCGAGGCCTACATCGAGACGGAGGCCCCCAAGGGCCAGATGGGATTCGGGCTGATCGGCGACGGCTCGGCCGTTCCATGGCGCGTACGGGTCCGCAGCAGCAGCCTCAGCAACCTGGCACCGGTCGCCGATCTGTGCCGCGGACTGTTGATCGCCGACGTGGCGGCCATCGTGGCCTCGCTCGATCCGGTGATGGGAGAGATCGATCGGTAGACGGTACGGTTTTATGAACTCGACTTCCTTCCCACGGTCGCCCTCGTATACGGAAGACGCATAAATGAGTGGCGTGCTAAACCAGAGTGTATTCCTGGTCAAGGAACACGTCGGCATGTTCAAGGCCGCGAACAATTACGACGTGCATGACCCGGAAACCGGCGAGATCATCATGGAGTGCCGGGAGGAGAAACTGGGCATGTTCACCAAGATGTTGCGGTTCACGGATTACAAGCGGATGACGCCATTCGACGTGCAGATTCGCACGCCGGACGGCCAACAGATCGTTCGCGTCAAGCGAGGCGTATCCGTCTTCCTCTCCAAAGTGTCCGTATTCGACGAAAATGACGAGGTGATCGGGGGATTCAAGCAGAAGTTTTTCTCAGTCGGGGGAAAGTTCGACGTGCTGGATCGAAGTGATCAGCCGGTTTGCTCCCTGAAGGGGAAATGGACGGGCTGGGATTTTCGCTTCGTCAGGGACGACATGGAGTTAGCCCACGTGACCAAGAAATGGGCAGGACTGGGCAAGGAGATGTTCACTTCGGCGGACAATTACGTGCTGAGTATCTCCGAAGAGGTGCCGCCGGACAGTGCCGTGCGGAAGCTGATTTTGGGTGCCGTGATGTGTATCGACATGGTATTGAAAGAGTAGGGCGATCGTGGCGGATTACCTAAGCGAAAACCGGAACCTGATTCCCTGGGTGGCCTACGTCATCGTGGCGCTGATCCAGTGTGGCCTGCTGCTGGCGCTGGCGCTAACGGCCGCGTCGGGGTTCACCTGGATGGAGCGAAAGATCGCCGCACGGATTCAGGACCGGCTCGGGCCCACGCGGGTCGGCGGGCGGTTCGGCTGGCTGCAATCGCCGGCCGACGGCATCAAGCTGTTGAGCAAGGAAGACATCGTCCCCGCGGAAGCCGACGCCCCGTTGTTCCGCATCGCCCCGTACATCACCTTTTGCGCCGCGTTTTGCATGTTCGTGGCGTTGCCGTTTGCCGACGGCTGGGCCGCGCTGCACGTCAACGTGGCCGTCTTCTTCATCCTGGCCGTGGGGGGACTGGAGATCTTCGGCGCGATCCTCGGCGGTTACGCCTCCGGGTCGAAGTGGTCGCTCTACGGAGCGATGCGCGAGGCGGCCCAAGTGGTCAGCTACGAAGTGCCCCTGGCCATGTGCGCCGTGGTGCCGGTGATGATCGCCGGATCGATGGATCTGGTCGCGATCGGCCAGCAGCAGGCAGCCGGGGTCTGGGCATGGCATCTCTTCCACGACCCGTTCACGTTTATCGCCTTCTGGATCTACCTGGTCTGCATGACGGCCGGCACGAACCGGGCCCCGTTCGACCTGCCCGAGGCCGACAGCGAACTGGTGGCCGGGTTCCTTACCGAATACTCGGGCTTCCGCTGGTGTATCTTCTTCATGGGCGAATACGCGTCGATGTTCGTCTTGAGCGGACTCGGTGCGATCCTGTTCCTCGGCGGATGGAACGGACCGCTGCCGATTGCCGAGTGGCTGGGCCTGACCCACGAGACGGGACCGGTGGCCGGCTACGTCGGCAACCTGTTGGGAATGTGCAACTTCATCGCGAAGTGCGTCGCCGGCGTGATCTTTATGATGTGGCTCCGCTGGACGCTGCCGCGATTGCGAATCGATCAGGTGATTACCACCTGCCTGAAATACTGTGTACCGTTGGCGGCCGCGATGTTCGTCGGCGCGATGCTTTGGCTGTACTTTGTGGGATGATTCGAGACCGGAGTAGCGATATGAGATCAACCGAGGGAAAACGGTAGCCATGGGCGATATCCATTGGAATTCGTTCTTCTTCCTGCTCTCCGCAGCAGTCGTGTGCTGCTCGGCGGTGGCCGTGGTGCTATCGAGCAACATCGTGCGGATGGCGTGTTATCTGGTCGTGTCGCTCGGCGCGGTGGCCGCGCTGTTTTTCCTGGCCGGGGCCGAGTTTGTCGGAGCCCTGCAATTGATGGTCTACGTCGGCGGCACGATGGTACTGCTGGTCTTCGGCGTGATGCTCACCGCCCGGGGTCCTGCCGCGTCGTTGCACACCGGCGGCGGACAGTGGATCGTTGCGGTGATCGTGGGCGGGTCGCTGCTGGCGGTGCTGTTGCAGACGGTCACCAGCGTGGCGGACTGGAATCATCACGAGAAACAGATCGTGGCCGAAGACACCGCCACACCGTTGGGCCTCGGCCTGTTGGGCGTGCGGGTCGACAAGACCGACGAGCACGACGGCCGCTCCGGCTACTTGCTGCCGTTCGAGATCGTTTCCGTGCATTTGGTAGTCGTGCTAATCGGCGCCGCGTACCTCGCAAGGGCCCGCAGAAAGAAGACCCAACTACCAGGCCAAGAGAACGCGGGGCAAGCCCCGCCGCTAAACGTCGTCTCCGACGCCCCCCAATCCTAAATCCCAAATCCCAAATCCCAAATCCCAAATCTGAAA
>JABMRB010000005.1 GCA_013202865.1 Candidatus Nealsoniibacteriota bacterium
AGTCACAAGAGGTCGGGGGAACGCCTGCTCCTCTTGTGACTGCGTCACCCCGACGTTTTTCCGAAAACACGTATGAAAGTGGCAACGTCTGCCGCGGAAAAAACGGCGGGGCCACCCGCGGAGGCATCTATTGTTCGCCAGTCTTGAGGGTCGAAGTGCAACAATTGGCCGTGCCGGTGTTTGACGGATTTCTGTAAGGCGTTGCGTAATCACGATTTACGTCTGGGGTCTCATAACGCCGGCCTCCTGAAACGCGATTTGTCGCCGCCCCTTGCCCAACCGCCCGTCGCCCGAGCCGGTTCGGCGTCGCTCTAACTCGTTGCAGCGACACGACTTGCGCGGCGACTGCCCCCTTGACTTGCCCCGACTGGTGGTATACATTCGTCCCGTCTCGTATTGTCGTAAAGTGTTTTCATTGTTGAGGTTACGGCAATGTTGCGCACTTTTTCTGGATTTGGGGGTAACAAAAGGAAACAATTCCGAGTCGGCAGCAATAAAACTCTGGTTCCGCCATGAAGAACCACGGATTACACGGACGTCACGGATAGAAGAATCAGAGCATGGCATGTCGCCGTTTCCCATCCGCGTTATCAGTGTAATCCGTGGTTCAATTCGCAGCTAGAGCGATACGTGTACTACTGTATCAGATCGCCCCAGGGTCTTCCAGCCGCGTTTTCGGGCCACTTGCGGGAGTCGGGGACTTCTTGTGGGGCGTAAACGTCCCTCGTAGAACGGAACTTGTTCCGTTTTCATCTCTCCGACCTTCTGCTGCCGTACTGATAGTCGCCTCTCTTTGCGACCTTGTCCTACAAACGGAACAAGCTCCGTTCTACGGTACCTGGGCATAGATTTCGTGCTCGACGCCACCCGCGGACCGGTCGTCCTCGAAGCAAACGCCCGCCCCGGACTCGCCATCCAGATCGCCAATCGCAAGGGCTTACTCCCCGGGCTCCGCCGGGTGGATGCAGGGGGATTGGGGGTTGGGGATTAGCATAAAGCCGCGACCGGTGGTCGCGAACAGGAACGAGAGAAACGCAGTGTCAGATGGTTGTTCTGACGCGACCACCGGTCGCGGCTTTGTGCTGAATCAACCTGTAAACGTGGAATATAGCGTAGTGGCCGTGCGCGGCCGGATCGTCTATACTCCGGACGTTGCATTCGACAGCCGGTCCCCGATACGCGAGCACGATCATGAGCAGGTACGTTCTTCTGTTGGTGGCACCGTTGCTGGCTTGCCCGGGCATCGTGTCGGCCGGGGAAGAACTGCTCGGTGGCGGCGATTTCGAGCAGGGGACAACCGGATGGGGCGAACTCTGGACGCGAACGCCCGGTGGCCGGGCCGTCGTTGATTCGCAAAAGCCGCACGCCGGACGGCAGGCCGTGCGGGTCGAACATACCGGCTCGAAGGACTGGAGCTTCCAGCGGATCGACGCGGTCGAGGTGCAGCCCGGGCAGATCTACGAGTTCAGTGGCTGGGTCCGCCTAAAGGGCCAAGGCACGGCCCAGTTGTGCGTCACCATGCGCGGTGCAGAGGACCGCGTGATCGACTGGGCGTTTGCCGGTCGCAGCACGGCGATGGGGAGGGAGTTGAACTCCCCCCCAATCGATTGGCACAAGCTTCGCTGCCGGTTCGTCGTCCCCCGCGGTGCCGAGAGCATGATCCCGCGGTTGATCGGCAACGGCCCGGCCGTGGTCGGCTTCGACGACGTGACGCTCTCGCTCGAAGGCACGATCGACGAACTCCGCACCGGCAACCTGAGCGGCCCGGTCGTGTGGCGCAACGAGCAACTCGAGATGAAACTCCACCCGGCCGATGGCCGACTCGAGGTGATCGATCGGCGACTGCCGTGGAAGTGGACGCAGGCGGCACCCGACGGCGTGATCGTGCTGAGCGTCAAACCGTTTAAGGGCGGCTGCGATGTTCGCCTGCTGCGGCCGGCCGACATGCTGCAAATCGACGCGGCGATCCGATTAGATCCTAAGCTGCCGGAAATCAGCGTAGAACTCTCGGCCGACGGCGAACTCGACGGCACGCTCGCCTTCCCCGGTCCGTTCGTCACCGACAGCGGCACGTTTCTCGTGATGCCCGTCAACGAAGGGATCAGCTACCCGGTTGCAGACGAAAGTCTCCCGCCGATGCACTATCACCTCTACGGTGGGCACGGACTCTGCATGGGCTGGTACGGCGTAATCGACGGCCCCCGGGCGCTGATGACGTTGGTCGAGACACCCGACGACGCGGCCGTGCGGGTGCCGCGAAAAAAGGGACGGCTCTACCTTCAGCCCGAGTGGCAGCCGCAGCGAGGCAAGTTCGGCCCGGCAAGAAAGCTGCGATACGTCTTCTTCGACCGCGGCGGATACGTGGCGATGTGCAAGCGTTACCGCCGCCATGCCCAGCAGACGGGCCTGCTGAAGACACTGGCCGAGAAGCGCAAGGAGAATGCCCACGTCGACATGCTCGTCGGGGCGGTCAACGTCTGGTGCTGGGATAACGACGCGGTGGGTATCTGCCGCGAGTTGCAATCGGCCGGCATCGAGCGGATCCTCTGGAGCCATCGCGGCCCGCCGGACGTATTGCGGCAGCTTAACGAACTGGGCGTGTTGACCAGCCGTTACGACATCTACCAGGACACCATGGACCCGGCCAACTTTCCGAAGCTTTGGGGCGTACACCCCGACTGGACCACCGACGCCTGGCCGCACGACCTGATGCGCGACGAACACGGCCAGCGGCAGCAAGGCTGGCGCGTGAAGGCCAAGGACGGGTCGATGATCCCTTGCGGCGTGCTTTGCGATCGGCAGGCGGTCGAGTACGCCCGGCGACGCGTGCCCGCCGAATTGAAGACGCATCCGTACCGCTGCCGGTTTATCGACACGACGACCGCTTCGCCATGGCGGGAGTGTTACGATCCGGACCATCCGATGACTCGCACGCAGAGCCGGCACGGGAAGATGCAGTTGCTGCGTTATATGAGCGAGGACTGCAAGCTGGTCACCGGCAGCGAGACGGGCCACGAAGCGGCCGTGCCCTACGTACATTACTTCGAGGGCATGATGAGCCTCGGGCCGTACCGGGTCCCCGACGCGGGCCGCGCCATGATGAAGCTCGTCGACGAGGTGCCCGAGCGGGTGGCTAAGTTCCAGACGGGCCATTACTACCGGTTGCCGCTATGGGAGTTGGTCTACCACGATTGCGTGGTGGCCCAGTGGTATTGGGGCGACTACAATAACAAGCTGCCGAAGCTCTGGGACCGCCGCGACCTACTGAACGCCTTGTACGGCACGCCGCCGATGTTCATGTTCGACCGGCAGCGATGGCAGGACAATCGCGACCGGTTCGTTGAGAGTTACAAGACAATTGCCCCAATCGCCCGGGCAACCGGCTACCGCGAGATGCTCTCGCATCGCTGGCTAACCGACGACCACGCCGTCCAGCAGACCCAATTCGCCGGCGGCGTAACGATAACGGTCAACTTCGGCGACAAGGCGTACACGATGGCCGACGGCACGGTGTTGGGAGCACTTTCGCAGCACACGGAAATACCCGGCCCCGAGTAAACACATTTAGCCCCGGGTGAACACACCCGGGGGAGGAGTTACCAACCACCACCCGCCGTGTATTCACGGCGGGCTAAATAGGACAAGAACATTTAGCCCCGGGTGAATACACCCGGGGGAG
>JABMRB010000319.1 GCA_013202865.1 Candidatus Nealsoniibacteriota bacterium
AATTGAACTACGCTCGGTTATACAAACATCGCCCTTACCGCGCCAGCCCACTTTACCTAGAGTGCGCGCTGGCCCTGCTCCCACCCCCCCGAACGCAGTCGGGGGGCGTTTGAATCACTCTGCCCTACTCCCTACTCCCCACTCCCCACTATCCACTATCCACTATCCACTTCCCCCCGCTCCATCCACTCCGGCACTCTGCAAACCTTCCCGCTGCGGTCGATCACGGCCAGCGTAATGTGACCGACGGCCAACCGTTCGTCGTCGCGTAGCAGGAGGTATTCGTGCTCGATCTTAACTGCGGTGACGCGCTTGACCGTTGTGCGGACGGTTAGGAGGTCGTCGTATTGGGCGGGGCGGCGGTAGCGGCACTCGGCCTTGACCACGACGATCAACCGGCCCTGCTCTTCCATTTCGCGATAGTTGCCGCCAGCCGCCCGGAGCCATTCGGTCCGTCCGATCTCGAAATAGGTGAGATACTGGGCATGGTGCAGAAAGCCCATCGGGTCGGTCTCCTGGTAGCGAACCCGGATCTGAGTCTCGTGCTGCTCGATCATTGTATGGTGTTCCTTTCTGTCGCCAGGGGCTGCGGATCGTGTATTCTAGCCGCGTCTGGGTGTTTTCCCCAGCCAAGTGGTGCAGAGAGGGCTGGAATCGCCGTTTCCTTGGGCGAGACCCACCTTCTGGGTGCCCCGCTGCCGAGAAAGGTTGACGAAACACGAGGATCGTTCTATAGTTTGGTGTTTTGCCGGTCCGCAACGGTCGGTCGCCCTGGAATTGTGAGACGGATGCATGAGTATTGATGAGGGATCTACGATTGGGTTCTCGACGATGCGAGGACGGAATTACCCCGCCATTCGACAATTCACCGTATTCCTGGAGAATCGGGTCGGACAGCTTCTGGAAGTAATCCGCCGGTTCGAGGGGACCAAGGTTCGGATCGTGGCCCTGTCGATCGTCGATTCGGCCGAGTGCGCGTTTGTGCGGTTCCTGCTGAGCCACCCCGAGCAGGGCCGCGAGGTCCTGGAGCGTGCCGGGCTGGCGATCATCGAGAGCGATCTGATCGGCGTGGAGCTACCCGACATCCCCCAGCCGCTGCTACAAGTCTGCACGGCCCTGTTGCAGGCCGAGGTGAACATCGTGCAGACCTATCCCTTGCTGATCCAGCCGCACGGTCGTCCGTCCGTGGCCCTGATGGTAGACAACATCGAGATGGGACAAGAGACCCTGGCCCACAAGGGGTTCACGATGATTACCGAGGCCGATCTGGAAGAGGGCCATTAAGCTTGACATCGGCGCCCGGTATGCGAGACTAGGGACAGGGCCTGCCGGGAAGGGACGGGGCCTACAGGGAAGGGACGGGGCCTGCCGGGAAGGGACGGGGCCTACTGGGAAGTCTGTCCGCTAAGTCTGCCGCGAGTTGCCGTATGTCCATTCTCGTCGTTTGCCGAAAGTGCCGAAAGAGCTTCAATGTCAGCGACAAGTTCGCCGGCCAGAAGGGTCCATGCCCCAACTGCAAAGCGACGCTCCAGATCCCCAAAAAGGAGGACGAGGTCAAGATCCACGGCGCCGAGGAGTTTGCCGACGGCGGCCGTAGCACGACCGGGGAGTTGCTGACCAAACCGATCACGCGCGAGGTGACCAAACTGCGGCCGGTCGTTACCGCGGCCATTGCCGCCGCCGTGCTGGTCATGTTGCTGGTCACCTGGGCCGGCGGCAGCGTGATCGCAAATAGCGTCCTCGTCCGCACCCTCGGCCTGCTCGTGATTACGCCGGCGCTGGCCCTGGCTGGCTACACCTTCCTGCGAGACGCCGACGAACTGGAACCCTACCGCGGCAAGGTACTTCTCATCCGTTCGGGCATCTGTTCGGCGGCCTATATGATCATCTGGGGTATCCTCCTCTACATCTCGACCACCGGGCTGCTAACCGGCGATCTCTTGGAATGGCTGTTCGTCGCACCGCCGCTGCTGGCGGTCGGGGCCCTGGCTGCACTGGCCTCTTTCGATCTGGATTTCAGCAACGCCTTCTTCCACTATGCCTTCTACCTGTTGGTGGTCCTCATTTTGCGTTGGATTGCCGGCATGGATTGGATTTGGGAGGTCGTCGCGGCGGCGCCGGCGTAAGGCTATGAGCTGTGAGCTATGAGCTATGAGCTGTGAGCAAGGAAGCAAGGAAGCAAGGAAGCAAGGAAGCAAGGAAGCAAGGAAGCAAGGAAGCAAGGAAGCAAGGAAGCAA
>JABMRB010000320.1 GCA_013202865.1 Candidatus Nealsoniibacteriota bacterium
ATCCATTCTCATTCTTTTTGTCCTCCCTCTCCTCAGAAAACCTGAACTCCAATCCCTCAAACTGCCCTCAATTCACCCACAGATTCTCCGGAAGAGCCATAATTCCGAGATTCCCGTCAATGACGTGATATATGTTCCGAAGTCGGAATCGTCGCTGACACAGGGCACCATTGAGGCGAGTCACGCCTACGCGGACAACGGGATCTACACGGCCACGGTGACGGTCAGCGACGACGATGGTGGCACTGCGTTGCAGCAATTCGAGGTCACGGTCGACAACATTGCCCCGACGCTGGACGCCTTACCCAACTTTACTGCCGACGAAGGCACGATGGTCCAGCTTCCGCAAGCTATCTTTCGCGATCCGGGCTTCGATAACGGTGCCGGTGCGACCGAAGAGAACTTCACGGCCACGATCGACTGGGGCGATGGGACGGTCGAGCCGATCAGCGACATCATGCTGGTCGAATTGGCGGGCTCTGAGGGTGTTTTGACCACGGGCACCATTGAGGCGAGTCACGCCTACGCGGACAACGGGATCTACACGGCCACGGTGACGGTCAGCGACGACGATGGCGGCATCGCGTTGCAGCAATTCGAGGTCACGGTCGACAACATTGCCCCGACGCTGGACGCCTTGCCCAACGTTACTGCCGACGAAGGCTCGGCGATCCAACTCCCACTCGCTACGTTCCGAGACCCGGGTTTCGACAACCCTGCCGGCTCGACCGAAGAGAACTTCACGGCCACGATTGACTGGGGCGACGGGACGGTCGAGCCGGCCGGTGACATCGTGCTGGTTGAATTGGCGGGCTCCGAGGGTGTGTTGACCACGGGCACCATTGAGGCTGGGCACATCTACGGTGACGACGGCGTCTACACAGTGACACTGACCCTGGCAGATGACGATGGCGGCTCCGACACTAAGACCTTTCAAGCCACCGTAGCCAACGTCTCCCCTACTGTGGAGTTGACCGGCAACTCCGACGTAGACGAAGCATCCACGTATACAGTGGAGATGGCCAACCTCGTCGATCCGGGCGACGACACCGTCCACTTGGTCGTCATCAGTTGGGGCGACGATTCACTGTCCGATAGCTTTGATCCGCAACTGACACCATTGCCACTATCGTTGAGCCACACCTACGACGACGGCCCGACTGGAACCACAGTCACGGCTAGGCTGTTTGACGAGGATGGCTTGTTCACGGGCGATACCCTGACGGTCACTGTCAACAATGTCCCGCCGACTGCCGTTCCGGCGAATGATGGTGCAGTTGATGAGGGTGCCGGTAACGGACGAGTCAGGCTGATTACACTGCCCGGCGCCGACCCGTCTGACGCCGATATGGCCGCCGGCTTCACCTATGGATTCGACTTCAACAACGATGGCGATTTCAACGACGAGTTTGAGAAAGACCCGTCGCTGGCCAGTTCGACAGCCAACAGCACCGCCGTGCCAGGAATCTATGTGCAAAACAATCCTGCAAGCACGATCCGAATGGTGATTCGTGACAAGGACGGCGGCGAGACGGCATACACGACAACCATCCTCGTCAACAATGTGGCGCCGGTTGTTTCAGGCATGCCTGATGCTATGGCTTTCAGTGGCATAGAGTTCACTCGCCAAGTAACGTTTTCCGACCCAGGGACGCTTGACGCTCATACCGCGGCCATCGATTGGGGTGACGGGTCTCTGCTGGAAACGAAACCGATTCCGTTGGGCGACCGGGAGTTCGCGATCAGCCATAGGTATGCCGAGAAAGGAGTGTATGCGGTGCGAGTGACCGTGGACGATGGCGAAAGCAGTCTCGATTCTTCGACATTCGACGTAACGGTCAACGCGAATACGTTCCGGGTGATCGAGTTCATGCCGAACGTCAGTGGCTTCGACGTGACGTTCAGCAAGCCGGCAGATGTTGGCGTGCTGAATCTATACGATGGTGCGGACGCTACGGCAGATGTGCCTGATGTTGCGCTCCAAGGCGACAGTGGAGTAGGCGAGGTCCGTGGTTCATTGATCTGGGATTCCGCCACCAATACGGCGTCGTTCGTGAAAACCGGCGGCGTACTGCAACCGGCCACCTATACCGCAACGCTCCGCAGCGCTGTCGACGCTTGGCAGGACACCAGCGGCGAACTGCTCGACGGCGAACCGGATTACGTGCCCGGCGGCGACTACATGGCCACCTTTGAAGTTCACCCTTCGGGCCACCGGGTCGTAAGCTTGCCGGACTTTACCCGTGGCGCCACATTGTTTGGCGGTCAGGTCGTGGATGTTCCGGCTAGCGGCAGCGGGCTACCGATTCACATTGACGAGGCAGCGGGCGTACACGCTTTGGATTTGGATCTAGTCTATGATCCAGACCTATTGCACATTCCGTTCGATCCGGACAATCAGGTCTTCGGTGCCAAGCTGGTGCCCGGGATGCCAGGCAGTTGGAGCGTTGCATCCAATCTGGTTGCACCAGGATTTCTGAAACTCACGATCTTTGGCCCAACGGCACTGCCGGCCGGTGGGCGGGACCTAATCGTGGTCGACGCCAAAGTGCCGGCGGGTGCCCCCTACGGTGAAACCCAGGTAATCCGGATCGAGAACCTGAGGGTCAACGGCGGATTGCTCGAAGGCGAGGCCGACCGCGCCGTTCACAAAGTGGCATTTTTCGGTGACGCCGACGGCGGCGGGTTCCTCAGCGGGGCCGATGCCGGGTTGATCACCCGTACGGTGGTCCTGCTGGACGGCCCTTACAGTGGTTTTGACAGCTATCAACTGACGGACCCGGTGATTGTGGCAAATGTGACGGGGACCGGGACGTTCAGCGGGCTCGACGCCAGTTGGGTTGCGCAGAAGTCATTGGCTCCAGGCATCCGCCCTGAAATCCCCGATGTGCCTTTCGGACCGGCCCCTGCCTCTGCGGGCCCCGACCTGGAACTCAGCATGCCTGACGGCGTCTTGGCTAAGCCCGGCCAGGCGGTTTCCATCCCTGTTGACGTGGCAGATGCTACCGGTCTCTTCGGGTTCAACGCAAGCGTGGAGTTCGACACGGCGTTGTTGGATCTGACAGCCGGGCCCAACGACGGGTTTGACAGTCCTGATGTGGTCTTGGGTGACCTTTTCGCTTTAGCTGAGGGCTGGAGCCTGCTGAATTGCGTCGACGATGTCGGACGGATCGGCATGAGCTTCTATCGAACGACACCGATGGCCGGTGGCAACGGTACGATCGCGCAGATCACGTTTGCTGTAAAAGCGTTGGCCACTACCGGCACGACAGTCCTGGATGTTGACGGGCCGCAGTTCGACCAGGGCCTGGAGTTCACACATGTCGATGGCAGTATCGCGATCACGAGTGCTGAAGTCGTCGGTCGCCATCTCTTCTACAAAGGTTCCACGTGGGATGACGAAATCGCCCCCAATAAGAAGCCTCTCATGCCGGGCGGAGTGGCGGCATTCGAGAATTACACCAGCTACGACCGTGGCATTAACGGAATGGTAATCGATATCGCAGGTCTACCGAACGGTGTGGCGCCCACCACCGCCGATTTCGAGTTCCGCGTCGGTAACGATCGCACACCGGGCGACTGGAAGCCGGTCGCGTTGGACCCGACCATCACGATGCAACCAGGTCTGGGCGCAAACAATTCCGATCGTTTGACGTTCGGCTGGCCGGACGGTACTATCCGCAATACGTGGCTGCAAGTGACCGTCAAGGACGACAATCTGTGGTTGCCTGCGGAGGACGTGTTCTATTTCGGCAACGCAGTGGCCGAGGCGGGCGATTCGGACAATGCCCGGGTGGGCGTCGCCGATCTGTTGTTGGCGCGGAACAACCCCCGCGACTTCCTCCACCGGGCAGACATCACGTCCCCTTACGACTACAACCGCGACAGCTTCATCAACGCGACCGACGTCCTGTTGGCACGGAACAACCAGACGGGGTTTCTCGACGAGTTGATACTGATCGACCTCACCGGTGCAGCAGAGGCCGCCCAGAGTGCCCCGTTGGCCAACCTAGCCTGGCTCTCCGACCTCGACCAGCCAGCCACGCAGCGTTCGGCACAGAAAGACGGTGCTGCGGAGGCCGTGGATCTATTGCTCGCGACGTTGTGGACGTAGGGATGCGACGGACGGTACGCCTTGGGGCTGGGATTGTAAGAATCGCCCCTGGCACGCCAGCAATTCCCGCTGGCCCTTTAGACGCTGCAATAAAGCGTGTTTTTGGTATTGGCTTTCGTAAACATTGGCGGGAGAATCCCGGCTGTTTGCTGGCGATGCGTATCTGCTAGCAGGTGGAATGGATGCCTCAATGGATC
>JABMRB010000321.1 GCA_013202865.1 Candidatus Nealsoniibacteriota bacterium
CGCCAGCCCACTTTACCTAGAGTGCGCGCTGGCCCTGGTGCGTTTGGAGTTTCTCCGCAATCCCCAATCCCCAATCCCTCCGCAAAGAACCTCGAAAACAGGGTGAACCCTTCTCCCTCCGGCCCGTAGAGAAGCGTAAGGGCAACTGCACGCGAATTTGGAGAGCCGGTCGGCTGGACCGTCGGCGGTGGAGACGCGTCCGGTCCTTTTCTTCTTCTTTTCCAACGTCATAGGCCCGGACTGCTTGCGCAGGCCTGGTGCCACCCGACTTGTCGGGATCTATCCGCCGGGACCGCGTCGGTGCGGTCGCTACGAACGGTCTGCGCAGAACCGGGCAGAGGAGGTTCGCGATGATCAATCCGTCTTCCCCTTCCCCCGACTTGCCGGACGACGCGCCGGCATTGCCACCGATACCGGCACCGCCGCCACCGCCGCCGATTGTGCCGGCCTCGGTTGCGGCCAGGCCCAAGCCACCCGGTGCATCGCAACACGCCCGCGGCTTCGTGCGGCTGCTCTACACGCAGAACCCCTTCTATGTGATCAGTGCCGCCCTGGTGCTCTGGGGGCTGCGGCTTTCGTTCGACACGTCCGCCGGCGACGCATTCGACACCCATGCGTTGATAGGCGGGCTGGCCGGATACACGCTGCTACTGGCTGCGGCCGCCTGCTTCCTGATCCGCTACGCCCGGCTGTGGCAGGACGTGCGAAGCGTGCTGTTGCTGATGGTGTTGATGTTCCTGGCCATGTCGATCAGCCTCGAAGACACGCTGATGACGAATCCCGGTTTCGGCACGGTCGCCTACCTTGGGGGGCTGGTCTTTGCAATCGCTCTCAGTGAAGCCGTGTTGCGTATCGTGCGACTTTCACTTCCGGTGCTGTTCCGCATGCCCTATTATCTGATACTCGCTCTCTTATTTCTGTATCCAGTTCTTGTACATCGCTACGTGGGCGCCGGGGTCGATTCCGAGTTGCACTGGTTGTTGTTCCTCTTTTCGCCGATGGCGGGCGTAGTTTTCCTGGGACTGTTGCCGGCCGTGCGGCGCGGTCCACAATACGTTCGCGGCAACGGCAGCCCGTGGCCGTGGCCAGCGTATCCCTGGACGTTGTTCGGCGTGCTGGCGCTGGGCATCGGCATGCGGTCCTACTGCCTGTGCATGTCGTTTCCGACCGGCCGGGGACCGTCGACGGTCTTTGCCCCCTATACCCTCGTGCCGTTTCTCTTCTGCCTCAACGTGCTGCTGTTGGAGATCGGTCTGGTGTCGCACCTGAAGCGAGTTCGGCAATTGGCGCTGGTGGTGCCGTTGGGGTTGGCGGCGCTGGCGATCACCGGTCCGGCCGCTGCGATGAGTGACTTCGGCTTCCTTGAAGATTTCATCGTTCGGATCGGTGCGTCGCCGCTGTTTTGCACGTTGGTTGCGGCGGCCGGGTTCTATGCGGTGGCCATGTTGCGACGGGTGCCGTCCGCCTCGTTCGCATTGACGCTCACGCTGGCGGCGCTGACCGTTTGCGGGCCCGAGACGGTCGATCGGACGACGCTGGTGTCGCCGCAGGGATGGCCGCTGGCGGCGGCCGCGATGCTGCTGCTGGTCGCCGCGCTATGGCGTCGCAGTTCGGCGCGATGCCTGATCGCCGCGTGCTGTGCGGTGCTCGCGCTGACGCTCGAGCTTCGCGAGACGCAGTTGATGGCCTGGCAAGGCGCGATTCCGGTCCACCTGCTGCTGGCGGCCGTACTGATCGTCGGCGCCACGTTTCGCGACGACTTCGCCCGGGCGTTGCGCTGCGTCGGTGCCGTGCTGCTGGCGATGGTCAGTATCGCGGCGGTGACGCTCGATCCGAGCGTGCTGGGCGGTCCGCCGCCGACGGTGGTGACCCTCTATCCGTTCGTCGTGGCGGCCGTCGCGGTGGTCTATCGATACCTGGTCCGCGAGCGGATCTACTGGGCCGCCGCCTGGGCTACGTTGGGCTGTTGGGGCTCGGTCGTCGGGTGGCACGAGTATCGCACGGCCCGGGAGGTGATTGCCGGGCTGGACTACCTCGCCGCGGGCATCCTCTTCTTCGCTCTGGCGATGCTCATCAGTCTGGCCAAGATCGGCCTGCCGCAGCGATGGCTCGCACGGTTATGGCGGTTCATCCGCGGGGAGCCGGCCGCGGTCCTTGACACGCGTGCGGCCGACGGGTAACTTCTGTTCTTGCCGCTTGCGGCTTAGCAGCGTTGTACGTGAAAGGGCTAAGCCGCAAGCGGCGGTTACCCGAGAGCCGCCGTCAGGGCAAGCCCTGACCTACGTCCAGGAGACTTTCCCCATGACCGCCCCCGAATTCCGTGGTTCCTTATACATCAACGGCCAGTGGTGCGAAGCCGATTCCGGCAAGACGATCGAACTGATCAACCCGGCCACCGAAGAGCCTATCTGCGAGGTGGCGAGCTGCTCGCAGGCGGAAGTTGCCCGGGCCATCGACGCGGCGGCCGGTGCTGCCGACGCGTGGCGGGCACTGACGCCCTACGAGCGGCAGATCCCGCTGCGGAAGACGGCCGATCTGATCCGCCAGCGCGTCGATGAGATCGCCCGGGCGCTCACCATGGAGCAGGGTAAGCCGCTGGCCGAGGCCCGGCTGGAGGTGCTGGCTAACGCGACGTTTTTCGAGTGGTACGCCGAGGAGGGCACGCGGGTCTACGGCGAGATCGTGCCGTCGCACTTCAAGCACAAGCGGCTATTCGTTTTCCACCAGCCGGTGGGCGTCTGTGCGATGGTTTCGCCGTGGAACTTCCCGCTGTTTCTCCAGGGCCGAAAGATCGCGCCCGCGCTGGCTGCTGGATGCACGTGCGTCTGCCGGCCGTCGAGCGAGACGCCGTTGAACCTGGTCAAGCTGTTCGAGTGCATGCAGGACGCCGGTGTGCCGCCCGGGGTAGCCAACCTGGTCAACGGCCCGGCCGCCGAGTGCATGGAGGTTTTCTACACCACGTCGGCGGTCCGCCAGATCAGTTTCTCCGGGTCGACCGAGATCGGCAAGGAGATCATGCGGCGCTCGTCCGAGCAGGTCAAGAAGATTTCGATCGAGCTCGGTGGGCACGCGCCGCTGCTGGCGTTCGCCGATTTCGGTGCCGAGGCGGCCGCCAAGTTTGCGTGCCTGAGCAAGTTTCGCAACGCGGGCCAATCGTGCATCTCAGCCAGCCGGTTCTACATCCAGGAGGAGATCTACGACGACTTCTGCACGGCGGTCGTTGCCGAGGCCAAGGCCC
>JABMRB010000322.1 GCA_013202865.1 Candidatus Nealsoniibacteriota bacterium
GGACGACGTTTCACCGCCCGGGGTTCCACGCGATTCGGACGGTGACCGACGCGATGGCCGGCCAAGTTCGCCAAATGAGCGTCCACAGTTCGCGACGTACCATTTCCGGCGTCTTGCAACGCAGCACATCCATATCCAGGGCGATCTTGACCGCGCGGATATCGAGTTCGACCAGCCAGCGACTGCGGTAAAGTTCGGCGATCTCTTCGGACGCGTATTCTTCCGCATCGCAAAGCGAGGTGACCACTACCAAGGACTTGGTGCGAAAGCCCGCCTGATTGACCTGAACGAGAACTTCGCGGACCTCGATCGACTCGGGCATCCGGTCGTACGTTTCCTGGTCCATCCACTCGGGCTTGGCCGGCCGAATCCAGGTGACAACATGGTCTGCTTTGCCCAAGTGGCGGCCGCGCCGAAAGTCGGCCGTGCGAGCTTGGTGCAGCCGCACGATTGGAAAGCCCAGCCCTTCTTCCTGGCTTGTTTGCTGGGGATACTTGGCCTGATTGGCGTTGGTGTCGGGCATCGAGACGGTCGTGCCGTCGACCAGTTTGACATGCCGGCCGTGCCAGAGCCACTGTGAAGGAGCCTCTTGCTCGCATCCCGCGGCCATGTGGAGTGTCAATCTTCGTCTTCGTCGCTGGACCAGAGCGGAACGTTTTCTTCGTTGAAGGCCCGTTCGATCTCTTCTTCGGACAAGGTGTCGCCAAAGGGCAAACCATCGCTTTGGAGAAACGACGAAAGGATCAGGCGAAACCGGTGTGTCAGCGTTCTGCATCCGTGATATAATGACATGAGACCTTCCTTGGCTCATAGGAAAGATATCCAAGGAAGGTCTCAGTCGACGGATATGATACGACCAAGGCAGGTCTCATGGGAAGATCAAATTCCTCGGCTGCAACCGCACGGATGCCCACATGATTGGCACGACAAAATCGAGCGTGCCATGTCGCGGTGTGTGTTTGCGCCCACCACGAAACCGCCGACTACGACGAATCGACGTAAACCCTTACGCCACAAGCGGCAGTGCCATTCGTGTCTGAGTGAGACTTGCAGCCGAGTCGAACACCAGGTCGACGTCGCTGACTAGGCCTCGCGTGTGGATCGTGCCGGTGCCGGTGAGTTGGGTCGGCGACGCGAAGAGCGATCCGGTTGTCAGCGTACCGCCTCCCGGGCCGAAATGGATCGATCCGGTAGAGCCTGTTTGGCAAGCCACACATGTAGAGCGGCCCGCCGAGACTGTGCCGTCGCCGGAGATGTTGAGCGTTCCACTGCCTTCGTAGCCGACGTAGAAGTCGCGGCTGTTGGTCCACGTTGAACCGGCGCCGTCGACCGTCACTACCCCCGTTGCAGTGTTTTCGTAACCGAGGTAGCCGTCGTTCGAGGCAAGATTGCTGCCACCGTTGATCTCCAATTCGCCGGCGGTGGTTTTGCCAACGTAAGCACTCCTATTGCTCTTCCAACCGCCCACGTCGGCCGGGTCGACGTCACCGCTGATGACGATCGCGGCATCGGCCGTGGGTGGTTGGGCTGCAAGACAAACCGCTGCCAGGATGGCAAACCGAAGCAATCTCGAACGTTCCATGGTCGGTGTCCCTTTCGTCCGTAGCGTAAACGTCCGCGGTGCAAGAGCTGTCCGTGGATTCTTCTAGTCTACACGCCACATACCGAGAAAGTCAACCAGTTCGGGGGACATTGGGGGCCGTTAGAGCGTAATTTCGTGTTTCTTGCCGTAAGGCCGGGGAAACGGATTAAAATCCGTTCTACGACAAAGTTCCCTACCGCCCGATCTCCCGAATGCGGATGTTTCGATACCAGGCCTCGGACGGGCGGCTGGCTTGAATCTGCAATGCGATGATCCCGGTGGTTGCTATGCCCGGCTCCTGCTCGGTGTAGAGTGCCATTCGGGTCAGACCGACGTTAGGCGTTAGTGGCCGCGCTCGCCACTAATGACTAAGTGCGCTCTGACCCCAAATAACACTGACCCCAAATAACAAATACAGGCGATGTCGCCGCCACGGACTACCTGTGGGAGAACACCTCTGGTAAGTTTTCCGATGTAGACCTTACCGAGGAAGGCAACCGCTTCTCCAAGTGGTACTACAGCAAACGGTACTACCCGGATTTCCGTTCTGTTACAGGTACAGGTAAGAGCGACTACGAACTCACAGAGAAGGACATTGACTTTGGCAAGAAGTTTTCCCAGGGCGTTGCCCTGGGCTGGTGAATGACAGCCTTTCAGGCTGAACCGGCAACGATGGACTGTGGGACTCAAGTATCGCAGCCTCCCCTCGACTCGTCCAGCATCTCGGATCAGGCGAAAATGGGGACTGGCTCCCGACTAGGCAATAAATTCCGATTGATCCGGTGCCGGGCGGAATTGCCAACTGGGAGGCTTCCGTGTACGATATAAGAGATGAGGGGCCCTGTGCATTGAGGAGACCGTCATGCGATCGATTGTGCTGCCGTTTGTCGGCCTGTTTCTGCTGGGTCTGATTCTCTACCAACGGCCTGCCTTCGGGCAAAGCCGCACTTCGAACCTCGGGGGGTCCAGCAGCTCGGGTTCCTTCGGCAGCCGGAGCCTCGGCGGCGGTGTGAGCGGCGGGACGCGAAACTTCGGCGGCGCCGGCAGCGGTGCGATGGGGCAATTGGGCGCCGGCACCCAGATCGGCGACAACATGCCCACCGGCATCGGGGAAGTCGATTCGTCGGACCGGTTCGTCCGCGACGTGGATTTGGGGTCAGAGCGCACTTAGTCATTAGTGATATGGCCGCGCTCGCCACTAACGTCTAACGTCGGTCTGACCCCATCTGCTTCGCGTCTTTGAGCAAGTCCCCGACGTTCACGATTCCGACACCGGGGCCCGTCGGAACGGTGAACGCGCCGTCTTTGACATTCAGCGGCGGGTCGAACCAATCGCCGTATTTCTCGATGCCTTTCTTGTACTCCTGGTACGCGCCGATCTGGGGTGTGTACGAGGCGAAGTGCAGCATGTAGACGAATCCGAAACCACCCGAGATGTGGACCGTCGTCGGTATGCCGGCCAGTTGCGCCATCCGCGCCACGCGGGTCGAGCGGATCAGGCCGCCGTGGTAGTGCAGGTCGGGCTGTACGATGTCGACGCCTCGGTTGAGAATCATCCAACGGAATCGCCGCTGGCTGTATTCTTGCTCGCCGCCGGCGACGGGGATCTTCAACGCGTCGGTCACTCGCTTGGTGTCTTCCAGGTGATCGAACGGACATGGCTCCTCGAAGTAGACGGCCCCGATGTCTTCGAGCATCCGCCCGACTTCGATCGCCTTAGGCGGGTCGTAGGAGCTGTTCGCATCGGCGTGGATGGCGATCCGGTCGCCCAGCGTTTTGCGAGCCAGCGGGATCAACGTTTCAGTACGGCCGGGCATGGAGTCGGCGTTGCGGCTCATGCGGCCGCCGACGCGAAACTTGACCGCCTTGGCGCCGGTTTGCTCGATCAGACGGAGCAGGTAGTCGGCCTCCTCCCGGGGCGTCGAGTCGCGCCGGCCGCTGGCGATGTAGTAGGGGACTTCGCGCCGGCACACGCCGCCGAACAACTCGCCGTACGATTGGCCGGCGATTCTTCCCAGCATGTCCAGGATGGCGAGTTCCACCCAGGCCACCGGGCACCAGAGCGCCAGGCCTTGCAGCTTGTAGTTGCTGCGATACCGGTAGACCTCGAACAGGTGCGACTCCAGCCGGCGGGCGTCCTTTGAGATGAAGTAGGGAATCACCAGTTTGTTCAAGATCGCAGCCAGATACGGAGCCCGGCCGTTCGTCAGAGAAACTCCCACGGCGCCGTCCTTCGATCTCACCCGCACAAGGAACTCCCGGTCCTTAGACAACAGCTCGATCGACTCGATGATCACGGGCGACTTGATCGCGTCGAGGTTCAAGACGGGCGCGGCGGCGGCTTCGTTTAACGCTTCCGCCGTGAGCCGGTCTTCCTGCTCGGCGGCGTCGACCGATGGAAGGCCCGTGGCAAGCGACATCGCACCGGCCCCGGCGGTCAGTTGGAGAAAACGGCGACGGCTGGTAGGCATGGTTAATCTCCTTGGTGGACACCGGATCGGTCAATCAACGGGCGAGTTAGCAGCGCCGAGTTGCCGCAGAAGCTTCTCTTCGAAGTCGAACGCGAGCTTGCCTGCGGCCTCGTCCAAATCAAACCATTTCAGTTGTGCCACGTCGCTCGACGCTTCGGCAACGTGCGACGTGGTGGGTTCGGCTGCGAAACAGAGGTTCAGCGTGGGATCGCAACGCGGGCCATAGACGTCCGGAAACGAGCCGAGATACTCGACAACCCGCACTTCGATTCCCGTTTCTTCGCGAATCTCCCGGACAACGGCCTGCTCGGCGGTCTCGTTCGCCTCAATGAACCCACCGAGGAAATCCCACTTCCCCTTCGCCGGTTCCACGCCACGTCGGCCCAGCAGGATCTGACCGCCGCGCCGGATCACGACGGCCACGCACGGCTTGGGATTTCCGTAGTCGACAAAACCACACTCCGAGCACTGTGCAGTGGCCGCGTCGAGTTTCTGCAGTGCGGCGCGGTCGTAGGGACAGTAGTTGAAGGAGTTAATAGCCATGGTCGACCCTGGCAAGGAAGATCGCACAAACAGCAGGCAAGCCCCAAGTCTCTACACCATGGCGACTTGGGACGCAGTTGTCTAGAGGGACCGGACACTCTCGCGGCGGAATCTTCCGCCTGCTCCGCCGGATGCTGGACGTGGCGATCGAGCGACGGTTGACAACCGTGGCCCGTTGGGGCAAACTCCTCAGAAAGAACCACGGATTGCACAGATGGCACGGATTGGCTGTGGCACAGGATGTGTCGCTCGAGACGGCTCACTCATCCGTGCCATCTGTGTAATCCGTGGTTTCAATGGAAAACCACACCACAACTGAACCCCGCGATCCTGCCCATGAATCTCACACGCACATTCCTTCAACTGTTTATTGCCCTCTTGCTCGTCGTGCCGTGCGTTGCTCGCCATGCTGCGGCCGAGGAACGTGGCGATCTGGAGACCTGGTACGAAGCACATGACTGCAACGAAACGCCGCGGTATCGAGAGACGGTCGACTTCTGTAAGCGACTCGAGGCGGCTAGCCCGTGGATTCGCTATGCCTCGTTCGGCACCACGCCGCAGGGCCGGGAGCTTCCGCTGCTGATTGTCGATAAGAACGGGCATTTCGACGCGGCGTCGGTGCGCCGCTCGGGCAACGCCGTCGTGCTGATCCAGGCTTGTATCCATGCGGGCGAGCCGGACGGCAAAGACGCGGGGCTGTTGCTGCTGCGGGATCTCGCCACCGGCAAGGTGCCGGCGTCGCTGCTGCAGCGCGTTACCGTGCTCTTCCTGCCGATCTTCAACGCCGACGGCCACGAACGTTTCGGCCCGTACAGCCGCATCAACCAAAACGGACCCGTCGCCATGGGGTGGCGAACCACCGCGCGGAATCTCAATCTCAACCGCGACTTCGTCAAGGCCGACGCCCCGGAGATGCGGGCGTGGCTGAAACTATACAACCGCTGGCTCCCCGATTTCTTGATCGACTGCCACACGACCGACGGCGCCGATTTCCAGTACCCACTCACCTACGGCCTGCAACTCCGCGGCGGTCTCGACGAAAACGTTGCCGGCTGGACCCGCGACGTCTATCTGCCAAGCGTCGAGCGGGGCATGGCGGCGGCGCGGATGCCCATCTTCCCCTACGTCCAGTTCCGCAAGTGGCACGATCCGCGGAGCGGGCTCAAGAGTGGTGTGACGGCTGCGATGTACTCCCACGGTTACGCGGCCGTGCGCAACCGGCCGGGCCTGCTCGTCGAAACCCACATGCTCAAAGATTACAAGACCCGCGTCGAAGCCACCTACCGGATACTCCACGAAACGCTCAGCGTGCTCAACCGGGAGCACCGCACGCTACGGACCCTGGTCGAGCAGGCGGACCACGACACGGCCGATGTGCAGTTCCGCCGACGTGAGTTGCCCGTGGCGTTTGAACTCTCGGATGAAAGCGTCCCGGTCGAATTCCTGGGCGTCGATTACGAGGTGGTCCGCAGCGACCTGACCGGCGGCGATTGGGTTCGGTACAGTCGCACGCCTAAGACGTTCACGGTGGACCATTTCAACAAGCCCAAGGCGAGCCGCAGCGTCGTCCCGCCCGAGGCCTACCTGCTGCCGCCGGAGTGGCCGGAGATCATCGCGTTGTTAGACGCCCACGGGATCCGCTACACGAAACTCGACCGGCCGCACACGGTCGCCGTCGGCTCGTACAAGTTTCGCGACGTTCAATTCCGCTCCGTGCCGTACGAAGGCCGGATGAACGTGGACGATCTGAACTACGACGCGATCGAGGAGCCTCGCGAGTTCCCGGCCGGCTCGGTGCTGATCCCGCTGGACCAGCCGACGGCCCGGCTGATCGTCTACATGTTCGAGCCGGGCAGCAAGGATTCGCTGGTCCGCTGGGGGTTCTTCAACGCGATTTTCGAGCAGAAGGAATACAGCGAATCGTACGTCATGGAACGCATGGCCCGCGAGATGCTCGCCAAGGACGAGGATCTGAAGCGTCAGTACGAGCAGAAGAAGGCCGACGACGCGGAGTTCGCCGCCGATTCGCGAGCCCAATTGAATTGGTTCTACGCGAAGACGCCCTGGTTTGACGTTCGGCATAACGTTTACCCGGTGGGGCGGGTTACGGATCGCGACGTGGTGAAGGGGTTGGGGCGGTAGTTACTCAAACTGTAAATGCGGGAGCCCGAAAATGGGGACTGGCTCCGTCGACGACCGGTATGGCACTGGTGATTCGCGTTGACGACGGTGCCTGTCCCCTTTCTCGGGCGGCGACACCGGGGCCCCGTGGACAAGACAAGATGCA
>JABMRB010000323.1 GCA_013202865.1 Candidatus Nealsoniibacteriota bacterium
CCGCATGGTGGTCGTCGGGCCGCTTCACCTCGATCGCGTGGGTGGGGCTGTAGACGTTCTTGATCGCGATCGAGCTCTCGATCGTTGCCCGAATATCCAGCGTCTCGATCGGGGCCGAGGTGTACTTGGCCGTACCCAGCGGAAAGAGGAAATCGGTCAGGTTGTGGTCCTTCCGCAGGAGCTGGCTGTAGCGGAGCGTCACCTTCCGCTCGGCACCGGCAGGCACCGGAAAGACGCTCGTCTTGAACATGCCCGTGCCGATCCACTCCAGCAAGGCCGGGTCCTGGTTGCGGCGGATATGGTCTTCATAGATCTTCCGGGCCTCCTTGGCCGGGAGCAGCTTGGCAGGAAACTCCTTGCCGTCGACCAGGAACGTCAGCCGATCGACCGCCCCGTCGTAGGGCAGCGGGAAGACGAAACTAACTTCCATCGGCCGGCTACCCGTGTTGACGAACGACTGGCCGACCTGCACCCGGGCCACCTGGTCGACCACGCGGGCGTTGACCGTCAGTTCCTTGATTTTGTAGGACATCGCCGGCGTAGGCCGGGGTCGAACGATCGGCCGCGGCAGCGGTGCCCGCTCGTTCGAGTTGACCACCACCAGCAGCCCTTGAGCGACGGCAGTGGCCGCCAGCAGGTGGGTTGCCACAAGCGTCACAAGTCCGATTGCCGAGAGCCGTTTCATGGTCTGGTCCTTTCGGGAGGAAAAGCGGTTCCGATCACGAGCATTGTGCCCGTCATCGACTTAGACGGCCCAAGGCCCGAAAAAGTTTCCGACCGCGTCAGCGAGCCGCGGGGTTTATCCCCGCGCCGGCGATTGGCTGGCCGCTGGGAGTGCGCGGGGGTGAACCCCACGGCTCGCTTAGCCCCCCCTGTTGGGGCATGCGGCCGATTGTGCGGGGTGTCCCGCGTGCCGGTAGCCGATTAGACTTACAGACGTCCGCATCGACCCGCGCTCAGACTACCGATCATGGCCGGCCAACTGATCCCCCCACCGGGCTGCGAGCCCACTGTACCCGACGATGCAACGCCCGAGCAGTGCATTCTCGCCTGGGCCGACCTGATGGACGCCTGCGAGCAGTTCCTACTAGCCCGGCTGCGCGAAGAGATCGGCCCCGACGGCGACCTGAAGGCGGCCTACCGGCAGTGGTATCGCCAGCAGATGGAAGAGCACGACCGGATGATCCGGCAGATGGTGACGAAGTTCAACCGAAGGAGTGGCAGCCATGCCGAGTGATGCGCTCTTGAAGGCATTGCGACACGTGTGGCTGACCCTTCACCGCTTGAACGTGCCGGCAGCGGTGATGGGAGGGATCGCCTTGGCTGCGTGGAAATACGTTCGCGCCACCAGGGATATTGACCTGCTGGTGAGCATTGCGGGACGTGACACGGAGGACCTGATTAGGGAACTTCGTGCGGCGGGAATCCACAGCAAAGGCAGCGCTCCCGTCACTTCACTCGGCCAACTGACGGCCGTTCAACTGGCGTATGAGCCACCGGAGACTTTCATGGAGTTGCAGGTCGACCTCTTGTTGGCCAAATCGGACTACCACGAACAGGCACTCCGTCGGCAGGTTTCCACGCGGCTGCCGGATCTCGACGTCGAAATTGGCGTGCTCGCGTGCGAAGATCTGATCCTCCATAAGCTGCTGGCCGGCCGAATCATCGACCGCGCCGACGTCGCGTCGCTATTGCGGGCGAATCGAGAGACGCTCGATCTCGACTATCTGCGACCATGGGTCAAGGACCTGGAAGTTACCGACGGACTGAACGAGGCCTGGGACGAGGCCTTTCCGGGAGAGCCGTTGCCGGGCGGTTGAACTGCGATTCAAAGACGCTCGGTCAGCGTCCATTGAGTTGCTGAAACTGTTTGGCGAAATCCCGGTGAACCACGAACTTCATCCGATAGGATTCGATATGGACCGACTGAGGCTCGATCTTGGCCTTTCGTGAACATTCCTTGCACTGTGGAATCTCCACGTTCATAGATGTCGTGTGTCTCCACAATGTTCGCCCCATGCCAAGATTCCGGCAAGCGAAAGAAGCCACGGTTCCGCCAAATAACAGCGTAATGATCGCTGTTGCAGTCCAAGAAACACCACCCGCGGCGTCCGCAGTCTTGATTTGTCCGGAACACTCGATGCGTACCCGTCGCGACGTCGGCAGCGCGCAAATGCAGCAGAATTCTGGGAAATCCGATTTCTCATTGACGAGGATTGCCGTCTTCGCGGAGTCGCATTTCCCTGTATCCTCTGTGTTCCGCTGGCACGCCGGACATTGGTCGTCAGGCAAAGGGATCACTTTGCGGAAGCAGTGAGGGCATTGACGGATCATGACGGCTCAACCGACGGGATATCCTCGAGTTGCACCGTAATCGTCTTGCCGACCGCTTCGGCGTATTTCAGCAGTGTGTTGACCGTAACGTTCGGATCCGGGTCGTTCTCGAGCTTGCTGAGTGAGCCTCGGTCGATTCCCGATCGCTGTTTCAGATCCCCCAGACTCATTCCTTGGCGCTGGCGTTCCTCCTTCAATGCCTTGAGCAACTGCTTCAGCAGAATGCGCCGCCGGGCGACTTTCGCACGTTGCCTGATCTCGGGCAACTCCTCCGCGATCTGCTCTCGGATTTTGCCGTACCTAGCCTTCTCCGCCTCCGTCAAACGTCGATCTCGAGTGATTCGCTTTCCCATGGCTACTCCGTTCCTGCTGGATCGTTTCCCACATTATTCCTCTAAAGGATAGGCCGTCACCGGATAGACGGTCTCGTCATCCACCCACTCAAACGCGACACAAACGTACGCATCTTCCGAAGTGAAACCGAAAGCGATCGGACGTCCACTTCTCCGGCTGGTGTCCAACTCGTGAATGCCGTAGAGCACATCCTCCACGTCGTCCTTGGAAAGGCCATGTTCCGCGATGTGTCGAACGTTGCCTTCTGGATCCTCGTCCATGTCCCAGAGAATGTACTCGATTGCCAACGGTCACCCCTCCGTGCCTGTTGAATTATATCCCAACGCCCAAGCGAGGGCAATAGCGGTCGCAGATTTCTCGATCATTCCGATCATTCGTCCAATTCACGTCAGTGCTGAGAGCAATTGTTGCGCGGTGACCCCCGGGTTGGCGGAGACCAGAATTGCCCCGCTGACAGCGACGCGAGTGACGCCCGTAGCAAGGACCTCCGGGAGGTTCTCCGGCCCAATCCCACCGATAGCAAACGCCGGCAATCGGATCTCGGCCGCGACGGCTCGCAATAGATCGAGACCAGGGAATGCGTCGAACTGCTTTGTGCCCGACGGGAACGTCGGACCGACGCCGATGTAGTTCGCTCCGTCGACGACCGCCTGCCGGGCCTGCTCGATCGTGTGCGTCGAGACGCCTACCAGCGCGTCGGGGCCGACGATCGTGCGGGCGTCCTTGACCGAAAGCTCCTCTTGGCCGACGTGGACGCCGTCGGCATGGCACAACGCGGCCAGATCCGGGCGATCGTTCACGACGAACAACGTCCCGCTGCCGCCGGTTAGCTCGCGAAGCAGCCGGCCACGCTGCAGCAGTTGCCGGTCGTCGAGCCGTTTGTCGCGAAGTTGCAATACGTGGACGCCCGCCTCGATCAGCGAGCGGGCCAGCCGCTCGAACTCCTCGACCGACGCCCGGCCGTCGATCAACACGTAGAGCCTTGCACCGTCGAGTCGCTCACAACTCGATCGCGTAATCTCCACGGCCCGTTGCAGCGTGTAGCTCCGGTAACGAAGCTGCTTAATCTCGGCGGCCATCTTAGGGTCGAGCAGCTTGCCGAACTCTTCGAGCGTCCGCAGGGCCTCTTGCAGCCGGGTCAGATTGGCCACCAGCACGTCGTCGGGCGTTGCGCGGCAATGTTCAGACGGAGTGTCCAACGCGGTGCCGACGTCGGCCTGTGTCTGCCGGGCGGCCAGGCGGTGCTCGTGCGGGATTTGAGCGACGGCGGCGGTCAGGTCGTGACGCAATTGCTTGCACTGCCTGGTCAGATGCCGGTCGTCGAGCACGAATCGGACGAAATCCTCCACCGCCCGAAGCCCCTCGCCGGCCCGATTCGCCGCCGCATCCAGTACCCGCAGCACGGAAAGTTCCGCATTGTAGCCATCTCGCTCCGCGAGATGAGGCTTCGTCTCGCGGAGCGAGACGGCTACATTGTCCATCGGCAACGGGTCCGGCCGGTGGCCGTGGAGCCGCTGAATCTCGGCTTGCAGGGC
>JABMRB010000324.1 GCA_013202865.1 Candidatus Nealsoniibacteriota bacterium
GGTGGTGCCCCTGGTCTTCAAAACCAGTGTGGGGTTCGTAAGAGTCCCGGGTGGGTTCGATTCCCATTCACCTCCGCCATTTTTTACACCCCAAAACGCGAGATTGCCATGCAAGCAATGATCGATCGGTCGGTCGTGGCGGTGCTACTGCTGATCGGCGGTGTGGTGTTGTTCGTCTACGGGACGTGGTTTCGCAACGTGCCGGTCGCCCAGGACGTCATTCGAGTGGTCGAGCGGGAAGAGACGCAGACCCGGGAAGTCACGCTTCGCCAGGTACTTCAAGAGCAACTCAAACAGCTTCGCGCGGAACTCGAACTCAGCGGTAACCAATGGTTGCAGCAGGAAGTGGCCATGGTCGAGCAGCAGTTGATGACGCGCCCCCCGGAGGATCTCGACAAAGTCGCGTTTACGGAAGACGAAACGAAGAAGGTCAGCAGCGAAGAGACGAAAGTGGTCACCAAATGGGAGCGGGAACCGGCACTCATCCTGGAATTGACGCAACGCGGGTTCGACGTGTTGCCCTCGGGTGGGCTCAAACGGAAGTTGCCCCGGGACCTGCGGCCGAACCGCGAAGTCCCATCCGCCTCGGCCGGCATCTGCGAGACATGACTGAACTGACCCGAGGTCATGGTGTCCATGGCGAAGCGTAAATCCACTCTGAAAATCCCGACTCTCGTCCGCTGGCGACCGTTGGTTCAGGCCGTTTTTGCCTTGGTCTGGATCAATCCGTGGCTGCGACTGCACGGCGTCTGCTCGCCCGTGTTCCATTGCCATTCGTGTCCGTGGGCGTTGTTTGCTTGCCCGATCGGGATGATCGCGAATTTCAGCGCGGTGGGCATGGTCTCGTACGCCGCCTTGGGCACGCTGTTCGTCTACGGGATCGTTTTCGGCACGTTCATCTGCGGTTGGGTTTGCCCGTTCGGCTTCCTGCAGGACTTGCTCGGGAAGGTACCCACGCCCAAGTTTGAATTGCCCGCCTGGGCAGGATACTTCCGTTACGTGGTATTGGTGGTCTTCGTGCTGGCCGCCCCGTTCTTCTTGGGCAAGAGCAGCCCGCTGTTCTTCTGCAATCTGTGTCCGGCCGGCGCATTGGGCGTTTCGCTTCCCTACGGCGTCTGGCCCAACGCCGCGAAAATCACCATCACCGCCGTGATTCTCGTGGCCGTCTTCTTCAAACGGCGGCCCTGGTGTACGGTCTTCTGTCCGTTGGGGGCGATCTACAGCCTGTTCAACCGGGTCTCGATTTTCTTCCCCCGGTTCCACGCCGAGAAGTGCCACGACTGCGAACTCTGCAAAGGCAAATGCCCGTGCAGCGGTACCTCCGAGCGACGTGCCGGCGTCGAGCGATGCGTTCGCTGCCTGGAATGTGTGCAGTGCAAGGCGATCACGATGGACTGTGTCTTCGTGGGGCAAGACGACCCAGAGGGCGGTTCCAGAGCCCCTCAATCAGACTGGTAGCGCGGTCGCCCCAACAGCTTTTCTCTCCAACTGCTGGAACCTTGAGGCCTCTGCGACCGACAAAGACATAGGCGCGCGATCGCTGCCCCTCCGCAGAGGGTGTAGACGCACTCCGTCCAAGCGTGTACAATCAAATCGCCGTCGATGGTGTTTTCTTCGACGACGCATTATAACGGCAGGGCAATGACGCCCCTGTTACGGTACGGTAGCGTGATCCGCCGGAACATGACGGGCCGGTCGATCGTCTGGGGATCGCCAGCTTGCAGTATTCCAGAAGGAGGAATGCAATGAAGCACTGCCTCGTATCCGCGGCCATTCTAGTGGCTCTCGCGTCGACTACCGGCGCCGAGGTCCGCACCTGGAAGAGCGCCGACGGAAAGTTCTCCATCAAGGCCGAGTTGGTGAGTTTCGCCGACGAGAAAGCCGTGCTACAAAAAGTGGGAGAGCAACTCTCCGTGCCGCTGGCCAGCCTCAGCGACGCGGACCGGCAGTACGTTAAGGAGCATGCCCACACGCCGGCCTCCGGCGGATCGGCCGACGAACCGGCCGTTCGGACCTGGAACAGCGCCAACGGGAAGTTTTCTATCGAGGCGACCATGGCCGGTACCGCATCCGGCAAGGTAACTCTCATCAAGGGCAAACCCCAGCGGATCACCGTGTCGGTAGGCAAACTCAGCCAGCCGGACCAGGAGTATCTGCTGGCACTGGCCGACGAACCGGCGCAAGACGATCTGCCCGAGGAGGAACCGGGGCCGTCGGGTGAGCGAACCTGCACAATGAAGTTGGTTCGCATGAAGGCACCGCCGTTGAGCCCGACCAGTTCCGACGTGATCGGCGTTCACGTCTTCCGTGAGTCGACTCCTCAGCAGTTTCAGATGATAATCACGCAAGGGCAAACCAGCAACACCGCCGAGAAGAGTTTCTCCACGGTGGTGCAGACGCAGCCTCCGGAATATCTTTCCGAGCATCCGTTCCGCGGCGTGGCTCGGGTCGGCACGAAGCGGTTCGGTTTCGTGCTTGACGCCGTACCTGCGAAAAGCTCGAAGGGGAGTTCCTCCAAGAAAGCCGATGCGGAGGGGTCCGATTCAAAGCCGAAGGGATACGGCCGCTTGTTCTTCGACGCCAACGGCAACGGCGACCTGACCGACGACGAAGTGATCCTGGCCGAGAAGCCTAAGGGATCCGGCCGCGTTCCGCCGGGCTATTTCCAGTTCCAGTTTCCCCGGATCGACGTGAGCTTTGACGCGGACGGCACGAAGGTAGAATACGCCTTCTTCATGAGCGGCACGAGCCGGGCGTCGAGCAGCTACTCGCTCGCCTCGGCCGCGATCTATCCGGCCGTTTATCGCGAAGGCACGATGACCGTCGGCAGCAAGCGGCGCAGACTGATCCTGGTCGACGCCAACTCCAACGGACAGTTCGGCGACCAGTCTTCCGTTCGGCGGTCTACCTCCGGTCGCGTCTATCCGTCCTTCGGCGACAAGCTGCTGATCGATCCCAAACCGGCCAGCGGCAGTTCGAGCGGGTCCTCCGCCCAATACGTCTCGAAGCTGGCAACGATCAACAACCGCCTTTACGACCTGAAACTTGCCCCGGGCGGCGATAAGCTGACGCTGTCGCCTTCGTCCGTGTCGACCGGCACGGTTACCAGCCCCTGCGACGGATTGCAGTTGGTGCTCTTCGGCGACCACGGCGTGGTGCAGATCGACGGCGAGAAGTCGAAACCGACCGCCCTGCCCGTCGGAGCCTGGAACCTGGCACAGTACGCGATCGTCCGCGGCGGCTCTTCGTCGTCCCAAGCACGGGTATCGCAACTTTCGGCTCAGCCGACCGCCGACTGCAAGCCGATCGAGGTTATCGAGGGCGAGACGGTGGAGTTGCCGTTCGCCGGGCCATACAAGCCGGTGGTGAGCGCGCCGTCGGTCAAGCCGGGCCAAACGGCCCGCTTGTCGCTGTCGCTGGTCGGGATGGCAGGCGAGAAGCTCAGCGGACTGACGATCAACGGCAGCAAACCCAAGAAGCCGGAGTTTGTCGTCCGCGATCCGGACGGCAAGAAAGTGGGCGGCGGCCAATTCGAGTGGGGATGAGGTTTCACCTGCCGGTACTCGTGGCGAGTACCAGAAGACGTGAAGCCGGGTGAGTATAAGATCGAAGTCAAACTGGCAGCCAGGCCTTTCGAGTTCAAAGACTCGAAAGACAGCGTGCTGACGGTCATCGAGTAAAGTAGCCGATCGACGCAGCAGTGGTAGTTGTACTGCCACTGCTGCTTTCGTTTACGGTTGGTGTGGCAGTTGTACTGCCGCACCACACGAGTTTACCGCAGAGGCGGCAGTACAACTGCCACCTCAACATACGTCGGGCCCCGGAGCCCCAACCTTGTACGGGAGGACCAAACAGATGAGTATCTTCTCGCGTCGTTTCCTGGGTGTGCTGCTTGCCGCAGCGTGCCTGTTTGCCGCGGTGGCCGCGGTGAACGCCGAAACGTGTTCTTTGGAGTTGAAACGTTTGAAGCCGATCGGGCAGGGCATGATGATCGGCCCCACACCGCCGCTGGAGTACCTCTACCGTTCGGGCCAGCCGCAGCATTTCTTCATGCAGTCGGGGGTCGCACAGCCGGCCGGTCAGAAGACGCCCTTCTCGAAGATCGTCAAGAAAGAGCCCAAGTACGAGACCGAGAACCCGCTGCGCGGCGTAGCGAAGCTGGGGTCGGGTGAGTACATCTTCGCCGTCGACGCGGTAGCCGAGAAGTCCGATTCCAAGGCACCTAAGTCGAAGGCGGGCACCGAGAAACCCAAGGCGGACGCCGAGAAGTCGAAGGCAGCGCCCAAGCCGCCCAAAGCCGTCACTTACAACCGGCTCTACTTCGATTTCAACCAAAACGGCGATCTAACCGACGACAAGCCGATTGTGGCCAAGAATCCTGCGCGTAATCCCGGGATCGTTTTCGGAGGCAACGTCAACTTCTCTCAGAGCGAGTTTCCGCGGGTCGATCTCAAGATCGACGTGGACGGGGAGAAGATCGACTACGCGTTTCTTTTCAGGATCTACTCCCAGACTGCGAGCAATTTCAGCTACGTCTCGGCCCAACTCAACGCGGCCGCCTATCGAGAAGGCAAGTTCGAGCTGGACGGAAAGCAGCGGCACGTCGTGCTGCTGGACTACAATAGCAACGGCCGTTTCGACGATGTGGTCGCCATCGATGAGAACATGACCGACGGCAACGGCTCCGTCTTTCCCACCCAAGGCGACCTGCTGTTGGTCGACCCGGATCCAAAAAAGGCCGCCAGTTCGCCCTATTCCCGCGACCCGGCCGCTGGCGAGGGCCGGCACCACGTCTCGAAACTCGTCAGCCTCGACGGGCAGTACTACGATATGGCGGTTACGCCCGCCGGCGATAAGCTCACCCTGGAGCGCTCTTCGGTGCCGGTTGGTAAAGTGACTAGCCCGGTCGACGGGCTGAAGGCGGTTGTCTACGGCAAGCTGGGAGTGCTGAATTTCTCCGGCGGCAAGGGCGAACCGATCCTGTTGCCCGAAGGTGAGTGGAAGCTGCTGAGCTACATGATCGACCGGACCGGGATCGAGGAACCTAAGGACGAATCGGCCGAGAAGAAGAAGCCCGAACGGTCGCTATTGGAGTCGCTGGCCGGTGCGTTGACCGGCGGTGTCGGTTCCGCCACCGTTGCGTCGCAACCCCGCTTCACGCACGTCTCCGCCCGAGCGGCGAAGGACTGCAAGCCGATGCAGGTCAAGGCGGGTGAAACGGTCGCCTTGGCGTTCGGCCCGCCGTGGAAGCCGGTTGTCAAGGCGTCCACGGTCCGCCCCGGCAGTAACGCCTCGCTGTCGCTGGTGCTCGTCGGCTCCGGAGGCGAGGTCTGCAACGACCTGATGGTCAACGGAGGCCGGCCCAAGGCACCGGAGTTCACCATCACCACGCCCGACGGCGACGAGGTCGCCAAGGGCAAATTCGAGTATGGATGAGGCTTCACCTGCCGGTACTCGTGGCGAGTACCCCAAGACGCAACCGGTGAGTTTCACGTCCGCGTCAACATGGACGCCGGCCCCTTCAAGATCGACGGCACCGAGCACAGCGTGCTGAAAGTGACCGAGCCGCTGAAAGCCCTGAACCGATAGTAGGGTGTGTGCAACGCACCATGCCAGCCGGTTGGTGCGGCAGTTGTACTGCTGCACCACACGAGTTTACCGAGAGGTGGCAGTACAACTGCCACCCCAACGTGCGCAAAACTTAGGGGGTGGCAGTGAACTGCCACCCCCTTTTTTTGGCTCTTCCGGGAATCTAGTGGCACTGCGATGCGGCAAGTACCGGTGCCTCTCCTCTGTCCCGTCCAAGAACAGAGGAGAGGCACCGGTACTTGTCGGCGAGCCGACTCAGGCCTCGCCCCAGCAGCCACGAAATATCCTGAGGAACCCGTTTCTTCCATACGCACTCAATCGGAAACAAGTTGTTCGCTCAACTCTCCAAGAAAAACTTATTCAGCGCCGGGTCGGAATGCCGCACCGCCGAGTTGGTATGCACGTTGGCCACCTCGGTGATGATCGCGCCTTCCGGGCCAGCGTACTGCCAATGCCGGGTGAGCACCTTGGCCAGCGGGACAAACACCCCGGGCGTGGCAAGGATCTCGTGTTCCACGGTCGCCGTGCCGCCCATGTGGCACTTGGGGATAACAACATCCTTGCTGAGGTTCGGTTCGCCGATACCCACGATGTGGCTCGATCCCCAGCGGACCAGCCAGCCTTCACGCTTGGGCGGGTTACCCTCGCCCGCCAGATGCCAGTGCTCGGGCAACATCTGGCCGGGCAGCAGGAAGAGGTCCATCAGCATGTAGCGATCCTCTTCGTTGTTGATGAACGACCAGGCGGCCAGCCCCAGCTTGGTGAACTGGCCCGTGTTGTAGTCCGACACCCAAA
>JABMRB010000325.1 GCA_013202865.1 Candidatus Nealsoniibacteriota bacterium
GAACAATCCCGTTGATCTCAGCCGCACCGACCATTCTACGTGTCCGTCTGATACGGATTGCGCTGCGGGCGGCTCAGCCGGCGGTTGGCCTGCTCGTCACCAATAAACAGCTCCTTCTGGGGGTCCCATCGAAGCTTCCGGCCCAGATGCATCGAAATATTGGCTAAGTGGCAGACCGACACCGACCGGTGCTGTGCGACCACGTCGGAGACGGGCGTCTTCCGGGCTTTCACGCAGTCGAAGAAGTTGCCAATATGGTTGATGATCGAGTCGAGCTTACCCATTCTGGCAGGGCGGCTCCGATTGTCGTGGTCGTACAGCTTGAACTTCTCCCGCGGCAAGGGACGTTCCACGAGATCCTCGACCGGTTTGCCGGAGATGGTCCCCCGGTTGACGAAGATCCGTCCCTCGCTGCCGGTGAACATCACGCCGTTGCGGCCCGTGTCGGAGACGGTCAACTCGACGCCGTTGGCGTACCGCATTCGGGCGCTGAAATCGACGGCCACGTTGTAGCCGTTGCGGACGCTGGGGAACTTGGCCTTGCCGTCGATCTCCACCGGCCCGGTACGCTGCATGCCCGCGCCCCATTGGGCAATGTCCAGATGATGGGCCCCCCAGTCGGTCATCTGCCCGCCCGAGTATTCGTACCACCAGCGGAACGTGTAGTGGCATCGCTCCTTGATATACGGCACCGCAGGCGTTTGCCCTTGCCACAGTTGCCAATTCAAGTGCGGCGGCGGGTCCTCGACCTTGAACGGCCCACCCGTCTTGTTCTTACCCAGCACGACGTCGACACGCTGGAGTTTGCCGATCCGCCCTTGCTGCACCATCTCGCACGCCAACCGGAACCGATGATCGCTTCGCTGCCAACTACCCACCTGCAACACGGCCCCCGTTTCCTCAACCACCTTGCAGAGCCGCTTGCCTTCGTCGATGGTCAACGTCAACGGTTTTTCGCAGTAGACGTCCAGCCCGGAGCGGCACGCGTCGATGCACATCTTCGTATGCCAATGGTCGGGCGTACCGATCGTGACCACGTCGATATCGTTGCGATCAAACATTTTCCGATAGTCTTCATAGAGTTCCGCCTTACCGCCGAAATCCTCCCGCGCCTTCTCTGCGATCTCCCGATCCACGTCGGCGATCGCCACGATGTCGCCATGCTCCGCGGCTTTCTTGGCGATCACCGACCCTTGATACCTCATCCCGATCGAAGCGATCCGGAAGCGATCGTTTTTCGATTTTGGCTTGTCCGCTTCCTCTGCGTCTGCTGTGAATATGTACGGGGTCGTCAATCCGGCCGCCAAACCGACGGCTGACGTGGTGAGAAAGGTGCGACGGGTAGGCTTCTGTGTGGTCATCATTCGTACTCTCTCAGAGGTCATACTTACCAGAACCACCGAATGATCGCGACGGCGCCGACGGCTGCAAGTGAGACGACGATCGCAATCGAGGAAAAGATTACCCAGCCGATCGCACAGCCATCTTGCGTGAAGGGACTGTCCGACCTGTCCGGCCGCGGGGGAAACTCGTCTGTGACGTAAAGCGTGAAGTCGAAAAAGTCCGAATCCTGAGCGACCAGAGATTCGGTCTCGACACGGGCGATCGATTGGCCCACGGAGTTCGTCTGCGGGGCCGCGACGGCTTCAATCAGCGCCGCGGCCAGGAGGAGATAGCCGTCTCGCGTTCCGTAGACGGCTCCCCCTTCCCCGTCGAGGTCAAGCCTCAAACGCGCATTGTGCGCTCGGGCCGTTGAAGCCAGACGGCGGACGACCTCGGTAAACTCGGAATCTGCCATGGGCGTCACCTCTCGTATTCCGTATTATTTCGGGGACACCATACTAGTTTTTCTTCTTTGGTGGGCGACCGCCCTTGCGTGGGTGCAAGGGGCGGCCAAGGAGTCGCTCCAGCTTGCTGACGAATCGCTTGCTGCCTAACGGTCGACCGGTGCGCTCGTGAGAACGTAGCAACTCTTGCTCCTGCGGGTCGACGGCCGAACCGAGAAAACGCGGCCAATCGGGGATCATCTTCAACAGCGGCGCGGCCGTCAACAACCGGTCGTCGCGGCCTTCAAGATGTGCCCGGGCACTGCTGTAGCGGTAGCGGTGCGGCTTGCGGACGATCTTCGCCCGAACCGGGTTCAGTTCGATGTAGCGGGCGGCCGCCAGGAGGTGGTCGTCGTCCATCACGAACGAGGC
>JABMRB010000326.1 GCA_013202865.1 Candidatus Nealsoniibacteriota bacterium
CCCGGCCGGGCGGCCACTCGGGCGAGTGCCGCACCCCCCCAGAATAGCGAATCGCGGCGGTCAATACAAGTCCCTGAGTCAGCTTGCGAGCTTCGGGAATTCAAATGACGACACGCAGAACCTACTCCGGAAACAGCGGCGCCGCTTTGCCCGAGTACATCTTCAGCCGCAGATCGGTGAACTTCGAGGACGTATAGTACGCCGTGTAAAGTTCCACGGTGGACGGACGCATCAACGTCCGCTGGGCAACTTGGGAGACGAGGCCGGCCCACTGGTACAGGATCTGGCCGTCGCGGCGGATCTCGATCGCCACGTTGTTCCGCGATCTGGCTACCTTGCACGACAAGGCGTACTCGGTCCCGATGTTCATCGAAACGTTGCCTTGCGGCTGCGGGTCTGGCTTCAGGCCCTTCAGCTTGATTGTGGCCGTGGGCGACTCCCTGTTGCCGCTGTCACCTTTCATGTCGAGCACCGCCGCTTGCGTGTTGGTAATCGGCAGGTAGATGGCCGTGGTCTCCTTGGCACGCACGATGGTCACGCGGGTCTGCAACTCATAGCTGCCGCCGAGAACCACCGGGAAGGAGACTCGGGCGCGCGCCTTCGTGGCACTGAACGCCGCCGTCTTGCCGTCCCATTTCCATCCGGCGTCTTTTGTGTCGCGGTCCTTCTGCACCAGCGGGGCCAGGGCAATCCATCCGTCCTTGTCCGTGGTCAAGCCGGTCGTAGAGACTTTGTCGTCCGGTTTCGACGGCAACGCGGGCGGGTCGTCGCCGGGCTGCTCTTTGGGCGGTTTCGCGTTCGGATCGGTACCCCAGAGCGTGATCGTGCCGTCCTTGTTGCCGCAGGCGAACAGCGAGCCGTCCGGGCTGAAAGCAACCGCGAAGACTCCGGTCGGATTCTCATCGAGCGTGCGTTGGAGTTTTCCGGTGGCCACGTCCCACAGTTTCGCCGTACTCTTGCTAACGTTGTAACCTAGCGTGGAGCCATCCGGGCTGAAGGCGACGGACTCCACGTAGGACTGATGGGCGGGCAGCGAATAGACGCGATCTCCCGTTTCCGCCTTGATGAGTGAAACTCCCTGGTTGCCCACACAGGCCAATAGCAGGCCGTTCGGACTGAAAGCGATCGCCGGGGCGTACTGCGCTCGTGCATCGAGCGTCCGTCGGAGTTCCCCCGCGGCGACGTCCCAGAGCCTGACCGGCTGGCCGCCGGCCCATGAGGCGAGCGTCGATCCGTCGGGGCTGAAAGCCAACGCACTGACCTTCTTCTCGTGTCCCTCCGCCGCCCATTTCGGGCGCCCCTTGGCCACGTCCCAGAGGATCGCCGTGGCGTCTTCACTGCCGGAGGCCAGCAGCGATCCGTCCGGGCTGAAGGCGATTGCGGAGACCGGCTCTTTGTGCTCATTAAGCGTTGCTCGCAACTGCCCCTTGGCCGTGTCCCAAAGACCGATCGTGTGGTCGCCACTTGTCACGGCCAGCAAATCGCCCTTCGGGCTGAGCACAAATCGCAGCTTATTCTGCTTGAATGTTGGCAGCATGCCTCGGAGTTGCCCGGTGGCCACGTTCCAGGATCGGATCGTCTTGTCGGCGGCGGCGGAGATCAACGTCGAGCCGTCCGGGCTGAAGGCGAGGTCGCGAACTGAGCCCGTGTGTCCAGTGAGCGTGCGAAGAATTGTCGCGTTCGTCGAGTCCAAAGGCTGAATCTTCACCGGGCGCGTGAAGCGACCGGTCGGTGGGAGCAATGGTTGGCTGCTAATAGGTGCGGGCTCGACCGTCGGTGCCGTATCGGCGGGCGGGGGCTTGATTGGATCGGTGTCAGCCCGTGGCGTGACGACAGCAGCCTCGTGAATCTCGATACCCACTATGCCTGGGTGAGTTTTGCCGTTAATGCTTATCGCAATGGACTTGATCGCTGCTGCCTGCCCAAGGTCGATGGCAGCAACTGTGTTACCAGCTACATTCAGCAGCGGAGTTGGGCGGCCTTGATTGACCGAAATCACTGCATTCCCCCAAGGGTCCTTTCCACTTCCTGATGTCCGACTGAAGATCAGAATATACCTACCGACGGGTGGATCGGGCCACTGAGCACCGAAGATACCGCTAGACGCTTTCATAATCCACGATTCACCGGTCCTGGCACCACGAAATACCTTCAGCAGGGATGAACCGCGCTCGCTGCTTGTGCTTGAGGCTTCTGCTATGCCACCCTCAGACCTATTATTGGCCACGGGGAATTGGCCACCAAACTGGGCCTCGAACACGCTATTGTCGAAGACTCTGATTGCCAGTTTGTTCTGCGGTCGAACTCGCAAGCGAACAGGAGTCTTCGGCGACTGGGAGTTCGGCCGCGGCGACGGGCGAACGGCGACTTGGGTTTCGGGCTGCTCGATCTTCGCAATCTCCGCCAACCGCTGGTCCAGCTTGCCTTTGAGCAACACGGACTTGACGTTGGGCCGGGCTTGCTCGTACCAGTGGCCGGCGCGGTGTAGCAGGGCCGCCTTGGCTTCGTCGGCGGCCCCCTCAGCGGCGGTCCACCAGGCGTCGCCGGCGGCGATCTGTTGGGGGGTGTCGGACGGGGTGGCCAACTCCAAGGCGGCGGCCGACTTTAGGGCAGCGTCGCTGCACTTCGATAGGCAGGGCAACGCCTGTTGCCAATCGCCTAGCGTGAAGCAGTACCACCGGCCGGCCGCCAGATTGGCCTCTGCATCGTCGGGCGTGGTCTTCAGCGTGGCCAGGGCCTCCTGGAACTGCTGCCACGCGGCGTGCAACTTCTGTACTTCCTTGCGGCGGTCGTAGATCTGCTTGCGGTAGTCCCGGCCCTCGCTTCGCTGACAGGCGCGGTAGGCCGCCTCGATGACCGTAAACGCCACGTCGTAGCGATGGCAGGCCGTTGCCTCGTCGACAACCGCCAAAGAGCCTTCCGCCAACAGAGCGATCTTCGCCGCGTCGGTGGCGGCCTGGGCCACCTTAGGGAGGATCTTGTGCTTGACGGCCAAGGCGTCGACCTCGAAGTCGACCGCGATCGCGTCGATCGCCCCGAGCATCACGTCGGCGTCGCCGCCGGCCGCGGCCAGTTCCATCGCCTTGCGCAACAGGACGAACTGCTCGGCCGGCGTCTCCTTGGCCTCGCCGGCCAGTTTCAACAACTGCCCGGCCAACGTCAGCTTCTTCGCCGCGGTCTTGAGCTCGGCAAACTTGTAGATCTCGTCGAGCTGCCGGGTCACCACCGCCTGGGCCGTGGACGAGGGCAACGGTTGCCGCAGCGGTGGATCTTCCACCGGCGGTTGCACGGGATCGGTCGGCGGAGGATCGGTTGTGCCGTCAGGCGGAGTCGTGCCCGGTGGATCTTGCGACGCGCCGTCTTCCGGCGGATCGGCAGGCTGCGTCGGCGAGTCGTCGCCGTCGGACGGGGTATCGTCGGGATCGGGCTGCGGCGGCACGTCGTCCGGCCGTGTATCGACGTCGACCGGCAGCACGGCACCGTCGAGACCTTCGTCGGTGATTGGCGGCGCGGAGCTGTTGCCTTGCTGCGCAACGTCGCTGCCGTCATCGGTCGGTGGTTCGCCGGAGTTCATCGCCCAGAGAATCACGCCGCCGATCACGAGCACCGCGATCACGCCGCCGGCAACGATCGGCCCGAGTTGCGATCGGCGTCGCCGGGCAATCGCGGCCATGGACGTTTCTTCGCCCGTCGCGACCCGAGCGGGCTGACCGGCCGGTTGAGGTCTTGTCGACACGGCCTTGGGCACGACCCGTTTGGCCGCCTCGATCTTCTCGCGCAGCGTCCGGTCGTAGGCGGCCTTCTTGTCGGGATTCAACAAACAGATTTTCGCGGCGGCCACTTCGTTCAGCAGCTTCTGTGAAAGATCGCTGTGCTCGCCCGCCTGGAAGTTGCGCAGGTGGGCCATCCGCTGGTCGGCCGCACTCTCGATCACGTCGGCGTTGCCTTCAAACGGCTCGATGGCCAGCAGCGCGTAGTGACTCGGTGGCTGCTTCTCCGGCGGGATACCCAACCAGCGATGATATGCATCGAATGGGGTCGACATGGCTTCCACTCCTTGGCGACAGCCTACAGGACAACGCAACCCGGCCGGGCGGCCACTCGGGCGAGTGCCGCACTCCCCCCAGAATAGCGAACCGCGGCGGTCAATACAAGTCCCTGAGTTACCTTGCGAGATGTGGGAATTCGTCCGTATTGCTTGCTTTCCGATCGCCGGAAAAAGAATACCAGATAAGTGCCTTAAAATCCTGGACATTCGCAGTCCATTGTGATAGATTGGTCTCCGTCAGAAGCTGGCCCGGCCACCGTGCCGGACCGGCCCAACATCCTTCAACCAACCAAGGCTGCGAAAAAGGACCTGAGGACCATGCGAACGAACACACTCTCGATGTCGGTTCTATTCTTCTTGCTGGCGTGCCATCTCACCCCGGGCACGGCCTCGGCGGCCACCGACACCTTGAAGATCTACCTGCTCGTCGGGCAGTCGAACATGGAGGGTCAGGCGTACACGTACGACAGCGGGCAAGTCGCTACGTGGAACGTTTCCACGATGGAGTTCCTGCTCAGCGGCACACCGCAGGCGACCGACTACCTGGCCGCCATGCCGTTCGATTTCAAGAACAGCCTGGATGCCAGTTGGATGCAGCCGCGCGACGACGTGTGGGGGGTTCACTACGACTCGCACACCGGCAACACGAAGAACATTTTGCCCACCAAGAATCCGGCAGACATCGTAACCGGCATTCAGCCGATGATGCCCGGCTTCGGCGTCGGCACGAATTTCGGCTCGATGATCGGCGCGGAACTGGGCATGGGACACCGCCTTGGTGATGCGATGCAGTCGCCGGTCTTCCTGTTCAAGTCGGATAAAGGCGGGACGACCCTGGGTAACGATTGGCGTCCGCCGACCGCGGTCGCTGCGCGCGGCGGGAGCGTCGGCCCGGAATACACGAACACGATGAACCGCTTCACCGGGTTCATGGATACGCTGGACGCCGATCTGGCCGACGACGGCACGTTGAACGCCTACAACAACGCCACCGGCTACGAGGTGGCGGCCGTCTTCTGGTTCCAGGGTTGGAATGAGCAGTACGATGATGGTCCCTATACCAAGGCCCAGTTGCAGGCCGAGTATACGGACAACCTCAAGGACCTGATCTACTCGATTCGTGCCGCCGATCCGCGCATCCCCGACGACCTGGGCATCATCATCGGCGAGTCGTCCGACCAGCACGCAGGCCTCAACGCCAGCCGAATCGCTGCCGTGGCACAACTCAACGACGAGCTCCCGAGCTCCGCCGTGTACTTCGATACGGCCAACATGAAGGGCACGAGTTGGGGCAACAACAACAGCGGCGCCCCGTTCAGCCAGGGTTGGGGCTATCACTTCCATGCCCGGGCCGAGAACTTTCTGGAGATCGGTTGGAAGGCGGGCGAGGCTGCGCTGGAGAACGGCTTCACCGGCAGCGAAGCCGTGCCCGAGCCGTCGACCGTAGCCATGCTCATGGCGGGCCTGATGGCGATGGCCCTGTACGGGCGGCGACGCAGATAGCCCTCTGCGCCGGTGGCAGCGAGGGTTTTGCGGGGTAGATGCTGCCACTTTGCTCGGGTTGTTCGCATAATCCCCTTGTTTCCGCCCGTTTCTTGCTAGACAGGCCGTTTCTGTGCGGTATGGGCGAAGGCTGACCGGCGAGGGGGCTTCTGGTGAGCTACACTACAGCGCAGGGACCATCCGCTTGAACCTATAGGAAAGGCGCGGGCACTCGCTATGCAATCATCTACACCGAGTATCTTCACGGCGCGACAGATCATGACCGGCGAGGTTGTGTCGGTTCAACCCGATACCCCGATCGAAGAAGCGGCCGATCTGCTCGAGCACCACGGCATCAGCGGGATGCCGGTTGTTGACGAACAGCATCACGTCGTCGGTGTGCTTACCGAATACGACCTGCTGCGGTACATTGCTGCGTTGGAGATGCATGGTCGGGTTGCCGATTTCATGACGACCGAGGTCGTCACGGTCGGTGAAGACGCTACCGTGCCCGAACTGGCCGACCTCTTCCGCTCCACGGGCAGACGTCGCGTTCCGGTGACCTCTGACGATGGCAAGCTGATCGGTGAGATCGCCCGACGCGATCTGATCTTCGCGGGCCAGATGCGACAGTTGATGGCCGCCCTGCCCGTCTGGACCGGACCGGGCGCGGACGAAAGCCAGTCGGCTCCCGTAGGTCAGGGCTTGCGCTGACACGCGAAAGGTCGCTCTCGTCTCGTGTTCACTACGGGCTGGTGCGTTGCACGCACCCTACGGAATCGCGTAGACCATGCCGGTCCACACGCCCGCCTGGGCCACGGCCGCACGCACGCTCAGCGGCAAGGGGTCGAGCAGGTAGGGGGCACAATTGCCCGGGCGGTAGTGACCCAATGTGTAGATGCACTCACCCGGCGGTTTCAAGCCCATCTTGTAGGGCAGGATCGGTACGGTCAGGAAGAAACGGCCGCCGGAGATGACCGGCTGCAAGTAGGGGCCCCAGGAATGCCCGTAACGCTCCAGGTGGACGTCCTCGAAGTAGACCGGCTTGTGACACAGCCCCGAGGCCGTCCAGGCGTACGAGGTGGGCGACCAGGCGCGCGGCTCGTAGATCTTCGCCCCCAGTTCGCACTCGGGTGGGAAGCTGCCGTCCGAGGCCGTGATGTCGGCGCTCAACTGGCTGACCCCCTTGAAGTCCTCCTTGGCCGCGGCACAATCGTCCATGAGCCTCACCTTGCTCCGCGTCAACGGCCTGCCGATGACGGAGTCTCGCCGCAACGGCTCCGGTACAACGCCGCCGCTAGCGTCGGGCGAAAGCGAGTAGTTGAGATCCGCGTCCGGGGACGCCGGAGGCAGCAACGGCGCCGGGTCGTCAATCTCGATCGGATCGCTGCCAACTCCGGTTCCGGGTGCTGCGAGCGGCGGCAACGCCCGCCGTTGATCGCTGAACGGGTCGGCAAACGCGCCCGAGCGACGCAACGGATCGGCCTGGGCCCATTGCTCGCGCGGTGCAGCAGTCTCGCGCGGTGGTTTCGGCGGCGTCTCGGCGACGTGTTGTGTTGCGATCACGCGTGGGGCCACTTCCGAGCGGCTGGGGCGATGTGGGAGCCACTTCAACTTGTGGCCCGTGCGACCGGTCGAATAGGCGGCCTCGCCGTCAACCGGACGCACCGAGGAGTCGACGGCCTTTGCCACGGGTGGTTCGGCCGGGGCGGTCTGCCCCAGCAGCGATACGACAACCAACACGAGCAGCAACAGAAGCGGCCCCGCCCGGTGGCGACCGGATGTAACCCTAGGGCCCGTCGGCGGCGGCGTGCTCCGTGCTGTAGTTTGGCGCTTCCTGCGTAATAGTGATATCATGAGGATGGCTCTCCCGCACACTCGCTGGTGATACCTGAATGAACCGCGCATCCGTGCGTAGCTCTTCGATGGTCCGTGTTCCACAATAACCCATCCCGGCCCGCAACCCGCCGACGAGCTGGTAGATGAACGACCCAAGCCGTCCCTTAAACGGGACGCGTCCTTCCACGCCCTCGGGGACCAACTTGTCGGCACGACGCTGGCCCGATTGGCGGTATCGTTCGCCGGATCCTTTCACCATGGCCCCCAAGGAGCCCATGCCTCGATAAACCTTAAAGGTTCGTCCCTGGTAGAGGATGCGGTCGCCGGGGCTTTCCTCCAGCCCGGCCAGCAATCCTCCCAACATCACCACGTGCGCGCCGGCGGCAATCGCTTTGGTCACATCGCCCGAGTAGCGGATTCCCCCGTCGGCAATCACCGGGATCTGCTTCTCGGCGGCGGCTCGGGCCACCCGATTGACCGCGCTGATCTGCGGCACACCCACGCCCGAAATCACCCGAGTCGTGCAGATCGACCCCGGCCCGATCCCGACTTTCACGGCATCGGCCCCGGCGGCGATCAGGTCTTCGCATCCCTCGGGCGTGGCCACGTTGCCGGCCACGACGTCGATGTCCCAATCCTGCTTGATCTTGCGGACCGTCTCCAGCACGTTCGCCGAGTGGCCGTGGGCACTGTCGACCACCAGCAAATCGACCTCTTTCTCGATCAAGCTGGCAATTCGGTCGTAATCATGCACCCCAACGGCGGCCCCGACTCTCAACCTCCCTTGCGTATCTTTACAAGCTTGCGGAAAGCGCCCCATCATATCAATGTCCTTGATCGTAATGAGGCCCGTCAGTCTGAAATCTTCGTCAACCAGCAGAAGCTTC
>JABMRB010000327.1 GCA_013202865.1 Candidatus Nealsoniibacteriota bacterium
CGGCCACTCTCTCCGGCACACTGAAAGATTTGACAACTTTACAAGCCAGACTGCGGGTAAACCTAAGGTTGCATGCCCGACTCATCCACGTAGCGGTTGTCCAGCAGAAAGCTGTCCGGGTACCCCTCGATCTCCGGTTTGGGCTTGATCCACATCTCGACCGTGAAGGGCCCCTTGGGTGTCAGCTCGGGCGCGGATTTGGCCCAAGCTTGATGGGCCGTGTCCTCGTCGGGCCACCCTCGCCAGGATTCCAGACAACCGCCGAATCGGCCGTCGGCCACGACCTTGGCACCGTTGAGCGTCAGGTGATGCCCGTTGCCGGAGCCGTCCGCCAACTCCGCGCCCTCATCGAAGCTCCAAAGCCCGATCACATGGTCACCGGTGGCGTGCTGGCCGGTGTAAGGATCGCTCCAGGGCTCGGCCAGTTGCACGAGTTCTTTGTCTTGTGCCCACGCCACACCACACAGGATCGTCGCGATTGCGCAGGTCGCTAATACTCTTCGCATGGGAGATGGCCTTTCGAGAATGTAGGCAGTGGCTTGCTCGACAATGGTCCTTTGGAGTCTTACCGCTACAAACTCTTTCCAGGCGTCAGTAACCCAGTGGACCGCATCCAATCCGCGCAGCGCCCGGGCCATGTACAGACCGGATTGTCTGACGGGCGGAGACCGTAACCGTGACCTCCGTTGGCGTAAACGTGCAACTCGGCCGGCACGCCCGCCTTCTTCAATTCGACCAGCAGCAGCGCGGCGTGGGCACCACGATACTTGTCATCCAGCGTGACGGCCATAAACGTGGGCGGCGTTTTGTCGGTCACGCGTACGAGCGGGCTCAGCGCCCAGGGATTGTCTTTCGCTCCCAGGTAGGCGGCGTAGATGGGGACCATGAAATCGGGGCGGCAACTCAATTGGTCCGCATCATCCACCTTTTCGTAGGTTGTTTTGTCCCAATGTGTACCAGCCATAACGGTCAGGTTCCCGCCGGCCGAGAATCCGAGGATGCCGATTCGCTGCGGATCGATCGCCCAGGCGTCTGCCTTCTTGCGTGCCAGTCGGATCGCCCGTTGGGCGTCCTGCAGCGGGGCCGCGTGCGGCTGTTCCTTGTCGCGTCGGGGCACGCGGTATTTCAGCACGATCCCCGTCACGCCAATCGAGTTGAGCCACTCGGCGATCTCGGTCCCTTCTTTGTCCCACGCTAGGATGTTGTACCCGCCGCCGGGGCAAATGACGACGGCACATCCGTTGGCTGTTTCCGCCGGTGCTCGATAGACGGTGATTGTCGGATCGCCCACGTAAGTGACGCGGACCACGCCGTCGTTGCCCTGCTGCACTTTCGTCTCGCCCGGTTCATCTGTTTCGCCGGGCACACCGCCCGGCCACAACTTCAACTCGGCCGGATCCGCCGCGGTGAGCGTCGCCGCCGCAAGAACTAGAACAAGACCAAATGCCGGTGTGAGGATACTGCGAACTGTCACTGTTGGTTCTCCTAGACGATAAGTGATGGTCGGAAAGAGGCTTCCACGGAATCCAGGTACGAGTCTGAATTGTACCACTTGGGGCACGAAGTCTCCAGCACCGCGCATGGAACTCTCATGCCGAACGTGCAGTCACCGAAAACGCAGTTGGCAGTCTGATTATCGGCGGCCGCCACACTGTTGGCACCATGCCATTATTAGTGTGACAACCTGATTGTCACCGCGCGTCCCGACTTATCGACCGTTGCCTTGGTCGTCACTTCCCGGCCTGCGTGCTCGACAATGATCGTGTGGTCACCTTGAAAGACGGAGAGTTCGCAGAATCCCGAGACGTCCGTGGTACGCTGCTGGTCGGTCCACCATGTCTTGAAAACCAACTCCTTCCACATCTTCCCGGCGGGCTTGATCGACCAGTCCTGCCGCCACAACGCCGCGTCGGGGCGCCAGTGCCGGCCTTCCCAATAACCTTCGGTACCTGGTGTAACGGACTTCTTGCCGCTGGAATCAATCCCGAATCGATTTGTCGCGATCCACAGTGGGATCGAAATAGAATCATCGAAGCAATTCTGTTGCGAGTAGTGCGAGGCGAGGCGTTGGGTAGTGGAGGCATTGGGCATGGGGGACACGGCGCGAGCCTCGCGCCCGATCTAAGAACTCGTACAGGAATAACTTCCCGATTCAGTTCCTGGGCGTTGGCTGTGAGTTTTGAGCTGCGGGCTTTCTCACTGCTCACTGCTCATAGCTCATAGCCAAATCGGGAAGTAGTTCCTGTACGAGTTCTAAGGGTCGATTCTTGGGACTACTTCGCTGAATCCTGCTGCGCGTAATATCTGCTTCCAGTCAATAGTCGCGGAACTGTTTCGCCGTACGCACGTACGCCTCAAGGTTATCCATGGGGGTATCGTACTCCAGGAAATCGGCCGACTGGAGAATGAACTTGCCGCCCGGTCTTCCGATCTTGATGGCTTGTTCGGTCTTGCGCCTGACATCGTCCACCGTGCCCTTTTGAAGGACATTCACCTGGTCGATGTTGCCGATCATGACGTAGTCGCCATCCACGATTCGAGTTGCTTCGGCCAGATCGGCATCGCCCAGCGGCGGTGGCGAAAACGGCTCGACCACCTGCACGCCCAGGTCCTTGTAGGACTCTGCAAGATTCATAATCTGACCGCAGTTGTGATAAATGGCCGGCGTGCCGTTCTGTTGCACGAAATCGATGTATCGTTTTTCGTAAGGGAGTACGTACCGGTCGTATGTCTTCTTCCCGAGGAATCCACCCGGCACGTTGCCACCCACGCAATGGACATCGACGCCGGCCTCGTCGATCGCTCGGGTGTAATCCAGGCCCCGGTTCATCGCGAAGTTCATCAGCCTGTCGTAGAACTCGATATCCGTGAGGAACAAGGAGTACAGCGTTTCCTGGTCAACCAGTAGCGAGGCGTTATTGAACGGACCGTGCGGCGACCAGGAGCCGAGGATGCCGGCGTCCCCGACTTCCGCCTTGAGTTGTTGAACCTTTCGCCGCGCTTCGGCCGGCCACGAATCCGGTATGCCCGGTTCGTAGCGAATGGCAACATCCAGATCGGCCGGGGACTTGATGGGCTTCTCCGTACAGCAATAGAGCAGCGTGCCCGGTCGAATCTCGTGCTGACTCATCTCCTGCGTCAATGTGCCGTCGGGCGTGCGGATCGTGCTGCGCTCACCGCGAGTATTCTCCCGCTGTCGGACTTCCGTCGTCACTTCCCAGTTCTCGGTAGATCGGGAAACATTCAAGCCGCCCATGTGAATCGACAACGGATCGTTCAGACCGAAGAGCATGCGGACAAACACGTCGAGGCCCAATTGCTTCTGAATCTCGATCACATTGCGTTGGTTCTGCCCGTAATCCCACGGATCGACGTCGGGATAGATTTGCGTGAGGAAGTGGCCCTGGTCCTGGATAAAGAGCGTTACCGGCACCCGATCGGGCATCTCGCCTCGAAGCACGGCCAGGAAGCGTTCGCGAGAGGTCATTAGCGCAATTCCTCGGCAGAGGGTTCCAGCCACGATTGTTCGATCTCTTCGAGCGACCGGCCTTTGGTTTCTGGCAGGATTGCCCAAACGAACAGGGCCATCGTGCCGCTGGTCAGTGCGAACAGCCAGAAAGTCCCGGCTTGGGTATGGCTCCACAGTACCGGGAACGCCAGCGTGGTCAGGAAATTGACAACCCACAGGCTGAGCGTACAGATGGACATTGCCCGACCGCGGACGCGAGTTGGGAAGATTTCCGAGATAATCAGCCAGGCACCCGGTCCCACGCCGATAGCGTAGCAGACCACAAAGCCCAGGATACAGCCCAACAACAATGCCGGCGAGACCGAGCCCAGTTGAAAACTGCCCGCCAGGGCCGCCATGAACAAACACATCCCCAGCGGTGCATAAATCAACAAGGGTCGGCGGCCCAGCTTGTCGATCAGGCAGACCGCCACGATCGTGGTGAGGAAGTTCACCACGCCCACCATCACCATGCCAAAAAGGTCCCAGTTCGTGCCCTCGGAACCCAACTGTTTCAGCAACTTCGGCGTATAGGTGAAGACGGCGAAGTTGCCGGTGATCTGCGAGAAGATCATAATCCCCACGCCTATCAGCAGCGCTTTGCGCATACCGGGTCGCAACAATTGGCCGATGGACGTTGCCTCATGTGTCACCGCGACACGAATGCTCTGTAGTTCCTGCTCGGCACGCTGTTGACCGCCGATCCGCGCCAATATCCGCTCGGCCTGATCCCAGCGCCCTTCCTTGGCTAGCCACCGAGGGCTTTCCGGAACGAACATCAGCGCCACTAGAAACAGCGCCGCGGGAGGGACCTCCGAAACGAACATCCATCGCCAGCCGTCCGTCACGCCCCAAGCCTCCGAACCCATCCCGGCGATGAACCAATCACAGAAGTAAGCCACCACAATACCGAACGTAATCGCCAACTGGTTCATGGTGACCAATGCGCCACGGCTTTTCTCGGGCGCCATCTCGGCAATGTACATGGGGGCCACGGGGCTAGACAACCCGATGGCGACACCGCCGATGAGTCGGGCCATGACAAACAGCCACAACTCCTTGGGCACGGCGGTGAGAATCGCGGAAATCATGAACAGCAGAGCCGCGATAATCAGCACCCGCTTGCGTCCCAACCGATCGCTGAGCATGCCGGAAGCACAAACGCCCATGATACAACCGAACAGGGCACTGCTAACGGCGATACCCAGCCCGAGGCCTTCCGTGGAGACGGATACGCCGATGCACTTCATCGTATCCGCGACGTATACGTCGATGTACTTCATCGTATCCGCGAAGTATGTTTCGATGTAAGTTGTCGTGCCGGAGATCACGGCCCAATCGAACCCAAACAGCAGCCCGCCCATGGCCGCGATAACGGCAAGCCGGACGGTGTACAACAAGCTGCCTTGCTCTTGTAGTTGTTTCTCTTGGTCCATCGGTTCTCCGGATGGTAGCGTGCGCTGCAACGTCCCAAGCGGCTACTCTTTCGCAAGTTCGAGAATCTCTTGGCCCAGCTTGGGGAGCGTCACGCGTATTGCCCCCGACTGTAGTTGTTCCGCGGTGAAGGTTCCGTATTGGTGTCCGCCGATGAGCCCGACCACGCGATACTTGTGCCCGGCAACGGTCCAGGGGATGTTAATCGCTTGCTGCGTATCGCCGTCGCTGCCGCGGAGTACAACGACGGCTCCGTAGCCGTCGTCATTGAGTTTTCCCCACCAGTGCCAATCTGTGTCGGTCGGTTCGGGCACGCCGCTGTATTGGAAGTGGCGATAGATGTCGTAATCGTGCTGGAGCCGCTTGACGATATCGAACAACTGCCGGTAACGGGCGATATTCTCATCGCTGAGCGAAGTCAAATCGCCGGCAAAGACCGAGGGAATCCCCATCAACCAACTGCAGACTTGCCGATCTTGCACTTGCGGCGTGAGACTGCCGCGGACGTTCACCGTGGCGGCGGCGTAGTATTCGATGCATTGCAGCGGCAATCCCCGATGGGCGAAGAACCGTTGCCGTGCATTGAAGCATCCGCGCACGAGTTGTTCGCGAGTCTTCTCGGGGGCCAGGTTCCACGCCTTCGCGTTGGCGTCGAAGGCCATCTTCGTTGGCCCCGCGCCCGAATAGTCGTTCGGCGGAATGTGGAACAGCGAAGCGTGTTTCAGAGCGGCAATGTCGCAGGGCACGCCGGGCGTACCCCAGTAGATTTCGTGCGAGATTTGCACAGCCAAGTCCGGCGTTCGACGCCGCAGCGCGTCCTGGGTCGCCAAGAGGCCGCGAAGCCCCCGCAGAAGCGACTCCGCCCGAGTGCGGCTTTCATGGCCGTTGGCAATATCGCCATGCCGGATGTTCGTAAAGTCCTGTTTGAAATAGGATACGCCGTATCGCTTGGCCAGCCGAACCATGTCTTCGGTGTAGTAGTCGCGCCACGAACTCGCGAAACTCATTCCGACGCCACCCAAGCGGTGCCTGATGGGCAAACATGCGGCTCCCGGCAACGCCTTGAGGTCGGGAGAATCGGGCGTGCGGAAGCAGGAAACCCACAGCCCCAGCTTCAATCCCTTGTCGCGAACGTAGCGGCACGTTGCGTCGAAATCCGGGAACTTGCCCCGGTGGGGTTCCGTACCGAGCCGGTCCCGTTGCCAGCCGTCGTCGATCTGGAAGGCAACAAAGCCGCAGCGCGCGGCGATGTCCGCCTGAGTTCGTATAATGCGGTCGTCAACTTTCGGTCCGAAGTTTGACCAGCTCGCCCACAGCGGCGAGTGAATTGGCCCGGTGCCACTCGCCAAACCGACATGCCGAGCGATGAATGTCTTGAAGGGACGCTCCACCGCGCGATCCAAGGGCGTGGATGTGCCGGAGATCGTCTCTTGAACCTTGCCATGATATGCGAAGTGGAAGACCCGTTCACTGACGAAGCTCTCCGACGGACCGAGTACCCACTCGAATAACGTCGAAGTGTACCCCGTCGATCCGTTCGGTCGGATGTCTCGCAGGGCCGATGGAATTTCGCTCACTGCAATAACTCCCGTCGAACGGTCGGCCGTACCCAGCGCGATGACGCTCGATACGGCGCCGCGTTCCGACGGAGTGAGCGGCGTGGCGTTGCCGTGCTTCTCGGCCAACGCGATCTCGTCGATCATCAGTTGGTCGATCATCAACCAGCGCCGACCGTCGTTGGCAATACGCACCGACTTACGGATCACCGGGTAATCTTCGTAGGCGTCGTAGATCAATTCGACAGACACGCCATCAAGGGGCGAGTCCTGCCGAGCACGCGAGCTGATCGTCAATCGTTTCCGGCCGGCGCCCGGTCGAGAGACTTTCGTGCCGACGATCTTGAAGTGATCGGCCCACGAACCGGACCGCACTACAATCGGCCCGCTCCAGCGGACGGTTTTCTGGTCCTTGAGTTGCTTGCCATCGACTCCGAACGCATCCGTTTTTTGAAAGCCCGTCCTCGATACGACCTCGCCGGCCTCTTCCGGCGTAAGCCCGAGCGGCTCGCGATTGGGATCGGCGAACTGAAAGCGGACAGCAAGCTCGTTGCCCGGGTTTGCCAGGAGTTGCTGCCGGGCAACCGAAATGTTGGTGGTTGACAGGTTGTCGCCGTCGGTTGAAATTGTTCTCGTCAGCGCGCCTGCACGGATGCGTATTTCTTTGTCCCCCACGACAATGTCCGCATTGATGTCACGCTGCTCGGCTTGCTTCTCAGCGCCGCCAAGGTAGGGCGTCCAAATGACGGCGGCGATCGTGAGGAGGTAGCTCTTCGTAATACGGTTCATCGGCGACCTTTTACCGTGGTATTTGAGTCAGTCCCGAGTCTGGCCTACCGCCGCGGGGTTGTCAATCATCGTCGCAAACCGAGCCAAAGCGCGAGGGCACCAGCCGAGATTTCCGCCTGTCGTGTCACCCATCGTTCCATTGCCGGTGCAGGACCTCCATCGACCGTTTCTAGCCGCAACTCCAGGCCAGCGATTCCTGAATTGGCCGCGCGCCGCAGAGGGGCTGGCAGGAAAGGTACCACGGCCGGCCTGCTCAGGTTCGACATGCCCAGTGCATCGGGCCTGGCGGCCGCCGAGTCCGACGACGCCATTGTCCTCTTTGTGGAACAGTAGATTCTGTTTCGTGGCCGAATAAACTGCCGTTTTCCGCGGATTTTTTCCGGATTATGCATGCCCTTCCCCATCGCCACCCCCGATAGTATTGACGTAAGCTCTGTTGTAGCAATGCCTTACGATCATCTTCGTATTCGCAAAAGAAATCTTGCGAGCGCGCAGGAGTGTGTTCCATGTGTACGCCAACTCGCGTATACTTACTAGAGATGCACGGCGATTTACCATGTCCGTGCTTGGTTTTACCTCTTGTTTGGAGTTCATTATGCTGGATTTGGATTTGACTGGCCAGGAAACCTTCGCGGTGCGGCATATTATCAGGGCGGAGGCAGTTAGTACTGCTGACGCGTCGCGCTACAATCAGCTTAGTTTGCCCGAGGTCAAGCACTTGCTCGAACTGCTGGCTGACCGCGGATTACTCACGGTGAAACGGGGACGTACCCCGCGTAAAGATCGGTACTCCGCGCATCCTCTCGTGAAGGAGGCCCTGGAGAAAAAGATCCTGGACTTGGATTTGGCCCATATCAACCAGATCGCGAAGTAGCCCGAGCGTTACGGCGATGCACATCGGTAAAATGCGGGTGTGTTCCCGCGGCCCGGCGACCCCGGGTCGTTTCGGATGAAGCCGAGTGTTGACGGCCGGTTTCCTGACAACAAAAACTCAACGAGAGCAAACACGCATCATGGCCAAGACCAAACGAACCAACGACTCGCGCCGCAAGGCGTCCAAGAAGTTCCCCGCCGGTGAGTCCACGCCTGCGGAACGTGTCGTGTGGTTGCTCGAAACCGTGTGGGGGGGTAACCGCTCCGCCATGGCGCAGGACGTTGGTTGTGGCCACTCGGTTCTGGTGAAGATCGCGGCCGGGAGTCAAGGACCGGGACGTCGTGTGTTGACGGCCATAGCGGCACACCCGAAAGTGAATCCGGCCTGGTTGCTCGGTGGCGAGGGCGAGCCGATGCTGGCGCCGAGCCCGCATGCCCCGGCGGATGGTTGGCCCGTGCCGATCTGCCGGCGGCTGTTGCCGTCGTCGCCCGAGAAGAACCGTAGCCTGTGGTCGGGTGAGACGTTTCCGACGGCCGGCGCGTTTTACCGCCCGACCCGCTATTGGTATGAAGTTCAGAAAAGCGACCCCATCGCGAGCGATCCGACGTCGAAGATCGACATGGGGGATCTGCTGCTGATGGAGACCGATTCCGGCTGGCGCACGGACCACGACCAAGTCGACGGCAAGATTGGCGCGGTGCGGATACCCGACGACGAGAATGCACGCGTCGGATTGGGGCGGGTGATCTATGATCCCGGGAGTGCGGACGAATCGGGCTACTTCGGAGTCGACACGTTCGCCAGTGGCGTGGATCCGAAGGATCTCGTGAAAGAGATCGTGGTGAGGGAATATGACGACGGGCGTCTGGAGGTGACCCGCGGTCTCCCGCGTCACGTTGAAGAGCGTGGAGGGAAGAAGAGCTCGCGCCGGGTGAGCCAAACGCGGCTTGGGCGCAGTACGCGTCAGATTCGCCTTGAGGATATTATTGCTGTGTGCGTGATGATGGTCCGCCGCTAGCTCTGCGATACCGAAGGCATGGACGCTACCCCTACTTGGACCGACAAAGGATTGTCAACATGTTACCCATGCAGATCTACGACAAGTCGAACCCGCTTCGCCCGGTAGACTGGCGGCACCGGCGGGCATGCCAGCTTCTGGACCAGAACCAGCACGCGGCCCGCTGGATAGAAGACCCGGCAACGCAGAACGTCTATCGCTTTCTCCGCCGCCGGCGGCTGTGCCGTACCGAGGGCGACCTGTTGCACCTGGCCCAGAGCATGCCGGAGGCCTCTGCCGCGCTGGAGATTTACGAACACCCGGACTCGGCGATGCGTGCGGGCGTCGAGGCCCGGTTGCTGGCCGGGCAGTCCGCCAGGGAGATCGCTGCGCGGGCAGGCGTGACTTGGCGGACGGTTGAGTTTTATGCGGCGGCCTTTTTCGACGTGCAGGACCGCCTGCATGCGCGCGACTTCATCTTCAACCGTGTAATCGCTGCGAGCCGCACGCGCAAGGAGGCCTACGCCGACCGGGACGCCGACTGGAAGTTCTTCGCCTACATGGGCGGCCCCGACTTGCTGGAATCGATCATGTACGGCGCGCCCCTGCCGGACGGCCCGATCAACCGGCGCGACCTTGCCAAGAGCCTGGCGGAGAACACGGATGTGATTGCGCGGCAGGGCGTCGCCGAGAAGCTCAAGTCGTCGGCGCCGAAGGATCTTCAACTGGCGGGCCAGCTGCAAAGGCTCTGTGGAAAGACGGGGACCACGACCGCCGGGGAGGAGGGCCAACTGGACGAGTATCATCAGAGTGTGGCCGCGCTCGTGGAGGGGCTGCCCTTGCGTGTCCATCGGCCGGGCATCAGCGACGACGATATCCCGGAAGAAATCAAGAGGTTCGAGGAGAAGGGAATAACGCTACGGGCAAACGAACTGCTCCTCTACGGAATCAACGGCACCCTACCCAACGTGGAGGCGTTGGCCACGGCGAAGTTCCCCGAGAGCAAGTAGCCGAACACACTGACCGTCACGGACGACGAGAAATCACATGGCGACAACAACGCAAGGAAGAATCTACTCGCAGTTCATGGAGGCGTGTCCGGCTTTCCAGCCGCCGCACGGGTGGGATTTCTTGCCTGGCGACCCGGCACTGAGAAGCTGCCCGCCGGATTCCGCCCATGTCGTGAGCCGGCTCGTCGAGGAGTTTGGGACGCGGTCGATGCAACAGGCCGGAGTGATCGTCGGCCCCGCGGAGGAGGCGCCTGCCATCAATCCCGCCCTGGCCGTCGAAGGCGGTACGTTGCTCATGTTGCGCGATGCGGCCGGCGTGCCGTTGGACATCATCACGCCCGGCGGCTGTTTGAGCGGTGGGGCGACGCTGTTGCAGGTCTGGCGTGACGGGTATACGCGGCGGGTGGTGCGCCCCCCAAGATCGCGGCTGTTTGGCGTGACCTCGATGGGCGACGTCGCGCTGTTGCGTTGCCTCGGTTTTGGCGCGGCGCCGATCGTGCATCTGAACCGGCTCACGCTGACCGGCCTTCGCCGCCTGGCCGTGTTTGTGGGCGAGTACCCGTTTGGGGCCATAGCGGGAGAGCCCCATCTTAGTGTGCCTGCGGAGTACTTTGAGGGACTAAACCAATCTAGCTTGCGCGGCGACGAAGCGCAACGATTGATGCGGTTCAATCTCACGCTAATCACGCAACCGCTCGGCTCGCGTACACCGATCATCGCCGAGCGTTTCGTGCGTGTTGCCCGGCACCTGGCCGATGCGGCCAGGCACTTGGGTCTCGACTGGCTGCACGTCGACGTATGGTGGCCGACCGCCGACGATCTCGCGCGTCTGGACTACTTGCGTCGCTTGCAGTCGACCAATCTGATCCGGCAGCTTGTTTGCGCCCCGCGGCACACCCACACCGTTGAAGAGTTCGTTGATCCGAGTTCGCCGCCGTCGAGGCCGGGGCCGGTGGACGACTTTGCCGCGGCGCGGGATCAGCTGCTGCGACTGCTTGGCGATCATCGGCTCAGTGGGTACGGCGAAGACCGGGTTCGGCAAGCCCGCCAGCAGTACGAGCAGCTCTTGGAACGCGACCTGGTGACTCCGCTGGTTCGGCAGGGGCTAACGCTGGCTAGCCCGGCGGCCCGCAGCCGGGCCGTGGCGTTGGCCGAGGTTGGCCGCTTGGCGCACGAGCAGGCCATGGTTGTACATGAAGAACTGTCGGCAGCCACGCACCGTGCCCGACCCGGCGCGGAGGGGTCAAGTCCCTCCGACGCTTTACAGCAGTACCTTGCGCTGATCGATCGCATGGTGGCCCTCGGTAAACAGGTAACATAAATATGATGGTGTCGACAACAAACCAACTCGGACCCACAAACACGGGCCGCGCCACGGTTGAAGGTGCATACCGTGCGCCGCCGCGGCGCCTGGCCGACCTGGGGCTTGAGCCGGCCGACCACGACGCACTCCGGCGACAGGGGTTTGTATCGGTCGAGTATCGTGGCCGGCGTGGACCGTTCTTCAAGTTGCGTTTCCGCCGGGACGGCCGCCAGCGCGTCGTCTACTTGGGGCAAGACGTCGGCGTTGCCGAGCAGGTGCGGCATGACCTTGCCGAGCTGCAGGCGCACCGCAAGCTGGAGCGAAAACTGGCCCGGCTGACGGCCGAAGCCTTGGCCCTTGTGCGGGAGTCGAAGCGACGATTGCAGCCGTATCTGCACCGCGCCGGTTTGCGGTTCCATGGTTTTGAAATACGGGGCACGCGCAAGCACCCCGCTCAAATAAGGCAGCGGAACGGTTCTGCTGTCCCAGTGGAAGTTCACTCGGAAGTTCACTGGATAGTTCACGATAACACGGAGGACGATCATCATGTCATCGGACAGGACCAATGTAGTGGCAGGTGCCGCGACGGTGCCGGAAGGCGCCAACACCGCGCCTGCCCAACCGGATCCGGCCACGCCGGACGTGTCGAAGCTGCGGCTCGAGAAGATCCGCGAGTATTTGGTCGAGTCGCTCGAGCAGGGCGACGCCTTGCAGGCCAACCTGGGGGCCACCTCCAGCGACCTGATGCTGATGGGTTTTCGCCTGAAGGAGGCGATCGAGAAGGCCATGGCCGACTCGTCGGCTCCGTTGGCGCGGTTCGAGCAGTTGATGCCGGCGATCGAGGGGTACTTGAAGGTCACCCGGCAGATCGACCGTCTCGCCCAACTCGACCGGCGGCTGACCGACGCCCGCTCCGCCGACGGCGACCGACCGAAGCCGCGGTAGCTCGGCGCCAAAGCGAGCGGAGAAATCGAGTTTTGATACCCACGGCCGCGGGTAGCTTCAGTCGGCTGCCCGCGAACGCCCACCATCGGGGGGCCGCATGGTATTGGCGGCGGGCGAAGTCAGGTACGGGCGGGAAAACACGTGGCGTACGAACGCACCAGATTGACGACTCTCTTGTCCCAAACAGGGCCGTTTGCCAACTTACATGTCTCAACTTTGATAGCTTCTTTGTCCGAGCGCGACGTAAGCCCTTGATTTTCAACGGGCCGTTTGACAAGATTTATGTTCGCCACCACCTCGCTTTGATTCGCCCATGTACTTGAAGACCATTTGTCGCGCGTTGGTATGGTTCCATGTGCTCTGTGTGGCTGCTCTCTTGTGTGCCGCGGACCCAGAGGTCTTGTCGGACGGTTCCATCAGCGAGACTTTCCAGGAAGAACAATGGCCCGAAGCGCCCGACGGCGAGCCCTACGTTGCCGGTTACGTCGTGGAAGACTTTAGACGAAAAGGCGGCCTCGATCATCCCGACCCTGGTAACTCGTTGCCACAAATGGTAAACTCGTACGCTGGATGTTTGCGGACTGATCTGTAACTTGTCATCATCCCAAAACTCGGAATCGTGTATTGTGAACGGAGTCACGCCATGCCTGCGGATAACCTCTGTGCGCGTTATGCCCGGCTCGACGCCAAGTCCCGGCACATCCTTCAACTCTGTGCCCTCAGCGATGAAACTCTGAACCGCCGGGACTTGGCGGCGCTCTCACGCAAATCGGGCTGGACCGACACCCATGGGAAACGGCTCGCCAAGACGGGTATCGGCCCGATCGTCACCAAATTGCTGGGGCAGAGGTTTCTCGTCCAGGGTTCCTACAGCAGCGTACGAGTCAATCCCGGCGTCCAGGATTTAGCCGTTCAGGATTCGATTCGCGGCGATTGGTTCCAAACACTGAGCGAAGTCGTCGTGAAAGGGGCATCCGGCATTTACTACCCCCGAGACCGACCGGCGCGGGATCTGCGGATTGCCGTTCTATCGAGGCGAAGTAGACACTTATCGAGCGCACCTGCGCGGTAAGAACCGAAATCAGCACATTCGGTTGCTCGATCCGTTCAGCCGCGACATCTTCGACCGTCTCGATCCCCTTCTGCGGAAAATGTATCTGGCCGACGTCGTGCCGCGAATCATCACGAATCCCGACGGCAACGGAGAAGTGCTTGCCGCATTCGACGAGTTGACCGACGGCCCGACGTCGCCAGACAACGATTTTCTGGCCGCGTGGCAAGCTCGCGGCAATTGGACATCTGCCGGCGCTGCTGTACTTGCTGCTGCTTTTCAAACGGGGATCGGCCGACGCGCTCACCGAGGCGCGGTCGATTGTCAGTTCGGCGACAAGGGCCCGTAAAGGCAACTATGCCGTAGCGATGGAAGTCGTCGGCGCCGCGATTGCCTTCAGACAATCGCCATCATCCCCCACGACATTTGCCGCTCGACTGAAGGAACTCTGCCGGTCACCGCTTGAGACTCTGCTGGCCGGCTACTTCGCGAGCTGGCTACTGACCGATGATGACACGTCGTTCCGCGTCGGCGGTCTCGTTCAAATCGCAAGTACCTACCGCGCGTCCGGGCTCGACTGGCTGGCAGCCGAAGCGGACGGGCTAGCTGGAAAATCGAAGTTGAAGTCCGCGGCCGTCCGGGCTAACCAACACGAGGAAACGCATGCCCGGCTGGGGACGACCAGCCTGGTCGACCTGCTCGAGCCGGAACCCGTGTGGCAGCGATCTCTCAGCGCGATCGCCCAACTAGCCGGCACTGATCCACCCGGAACCGAGGCCACGCCGGAGAACGAGCGGATCATTTGGGAACTGGACCCCAAGTACGAATCAATTAGCTTGGAAGCGTTTCATCAGAAGCGAAAGGGCAGTGGTTGGACAAAAGGCCGCAAGGTCGGGAGGCAGCGGCTGTACGAACAATTCAACGAACCGGAACTTGCCTTCCTCACCGAACGGGACCGGGATCTCTGTCGGTCGCTGGAGATGTTCTCCGAACGAAATCATTATGGCTACACCGAAACATACTTCAATTTCGACGACCCGCGGGCCGCCCGTGCGCTGATCGGTCACCCGTGCATCTTTCCGGAAGGCGACCGCGACACCCCGTTCGAGATTGTCGAACAACAGCCACAACTGATCGTGGTCCAAGAGGACGATGGCCGGATCAGTTTGTCGCTCGATCCGAAGCCGCGGCGCGACGGAGGATTCCGAATAATCACGGACGGACCTCGCCGCGTGGTGATGGTGTTTTTCAGCGACCAGCACTTGAAGCTTGATCACATACTTGGCGGCAAGCTGAAGGTGCCCGCCTCGGCTGCCAGTCGAGTGGTCGATGCGATTCAGCCGGTCGCAGCGCTGGTCTCGGTGCATTCGGAGATCGGCGGCGAGGCAAGCGTCGGCGAGAGTGTCGACGCCGATGCCCGACCGCATGTCCACTTGCTGCCATATCAGGACGGGTTGCGGGCCGAGTTCTTCGTGCGACCGTTTGGCGCCGATGGTCCGTTTTGCCGGCCCGGACAGGGTGGCGCGAACATTTACGCAAACATCGGCGACCGGCCAAAGACAGCTAGACGCGATCTGGCAGAAGAACTCCGGCAGCAGGAAGACGTGATCGGCGCATGTCCCGAGATAGCGGCCCGCGCGGAGAACGATACGTCGATCTGTTTCCCGTCGCCGTCCGAGGCCCTTGAAGCACTTATCGAATTGGAAGACCTGCTTGCCGCGGAACGTGTCGTGCTGCACTGGCCGCAAGGCCGCAGCTTGAATCTGGCCGGCCGGGCATCCACGTCCCAACTCCAGGTACGCATCCGCAAGGACCGCGACTGGTTTGCAGCGTCGGGCAGCTTGAAGGTGGGCAAATCCCTGTCGCTGGACATGATGAAGCTGATCGATCTGGTCGAGGCCAGCCCGGC
>JABMRB010000328.1 GCA_013202865.1 Candidatus Nealsoniibacteriota bacterium
GGCTTTGCGGCGTTGTCATCCGGCTTTGCGGCGTCGTTGTCCGGCTTTGCGTCGTCGTCGGGCTTTCCAGCGTCGTCGGGCTTCTTTTCGTCGTCGGGAGGCGTCAGCGGGGCTAAGGATGCGGCCCGCGCGTCCCAATTCTCCTTGTCCTCCTCGTAGGCAGTCTTGATCTCCTCGTCGGTCACGGCGTCGATGTCGGTGAATTTCTCGATGTCCGCCTTGAAGTAGCGGAGCGAAACTCTCTTGGGGCGACGGAAACCCCACTTGGGTGAGTTGGGGTTGGGGTCACGGTCCTTGGCCTCGTCGAAGAATTCCTCCAGAGTGCCGGAGCCCGGCTTCTGGGTCACCTTGCTCACGTAATCGGTGACCGCCACCGGGATCACCTCGACGGTAGTTTGCCGATTCAGGCGCTGGAAGTACTCCCAGCGTTGCCCGGGCGTGGAGCCAACCAGACCCGATCGCATCTCGAACTCCATCTCGCGCGCCAACAACTCGTCGTGCAGCACGTCGAAGAGGAGTGTATCGCTGACGTTTATATTGCTGAGAATGCCTTGGAGTTCACCGGTGTCGATCCGGCGCTCGGTGAGTTGCTCGATGAAGTTATTGATTACATCTTTACTAATGATGATGCCGGCCTGCTGGGCTCGACGGGTGAGCAGCCACGTGCGGACAACACGCTCTTCAGTGGGCTCGTCGCCGATTCTTCTGAGAAACTGCGAGACAGCCCGGCCCTCACCGCCTAGCCTGACGACCTGGGTGCCGACATTCCTGGCGAAACGGATGGCCGCCTGCCGCCGATTAAGCAGCTTTTCGATATCGCTCTGCTTGAGGTCGCCAAACTCGGAGGTCTCGACCACGACGGGGTTCTTGTACCCACCGCGGCTGCCCTGCCCTTCCAGCAAGGCGGGCAGGATAACGAAACCGACAATAACCAGTACTCCGAGCACGGCTAACGCCGCCTTCTGATTCTTGCGGAAAACCTTGAAAGGGCTAGCCATGAAGTAAATTCCCTTCTGCGGGGGGGGTGCGTGTCGGCCAAACTCGACTTGACACACGCACAGGCGTAGGGGTATTGGTTGGGCCTGTCCCAACGAGCCCGAATCTTCTAATTCTAGACTGCCATGCCTCAAATGCAATGCCAAAGCAGACCATTGCCCCCGTGCTCTACGACCGGCCATTGGGAATCACTTGTATCGGTGGCACCGATTGGTACAATTCCAGGCCCAAACGACGACCGCAGGTCACTCCGGATACAGCGATGATCGGGAGTCCGGCGGAACGTCTCAGGAATTGAGTGACGAATCGCTGATAAATAAACACAAAACCCCCTGATACCCCTAATTACCCGGGATTACCATGACTAAGAGAGCTGCCGCCGCCACCGGCAAGTCGTTGGTGATCGTCGAATCACCCGCCAAGGCGCGGACAATCGGGAAGTTTCTCGGCAGCGGATTCACGATCGAGGCCAGTATCGGCCATATTCGCGACCTGCCGCAAGGCGCCAAGGAGATCCCCGAACGCTACAAAGGTGAAGACTGGGCCTATCTGGGGGTGAACGTCAACGAGGGCTTCGAGCCGGTCTACGTCGTTCCCAAGGGCAAGTCGCAGCAGGTCAGCAAGCTCAAGGCCCTGTTGAAGGGCGCCAAAGATCTCTACCTGGCGACGGACGAGGACCGCGAGGGGGAAGCGATCAGTTGGCACCTCTGCGAGGTGCTCAAGCCGAAGGTGCCCGTCTATCGGCTGGTGTTCCACGAGATCACCAAAGAAGCGATCCATAAGGCGATGGATGCGCCGCGCGAAATCGACGTCGATTTGGTCCGCGCCCAGGAGGTTCGGCGGATCGTCGACCGGCTCTACGGCTACGATGTTTCGCCGTTGCTTTGGCGGAAGATCCGTCCGCGGCTTTCCGCCGGCCGGGTGCAGAGCGTGGCCGTACGGCTGATCGTCGAGCGGGAACGGCTGCGGATGGCGTTCGTCTCGGCCACCTACTGGGACCTGCTGGGTACTTTCATCAAGGCCGAGGGACAGAGCCTCGACGCCATGCTGGTGTCGGTAGACGGGCGGAAGGCGCCGTCGAGCAGGGATTTCGATTCCGCCACGGGGAAGCTCAAGAATCCGAGCCTGTTGCTGTTGAACGAGGCCGAGGCCGTCGCGCTGGCCCAGCGATTGCAGGACGCCCCGAGCCGGGTGGCTAGTCTGGAAGACAAGCCATACACTACGCGTCCCTATCCGCCGTTTACCACCAGCACGCTTCAGCAGGAGGCGAACCGCAAGTGCGGTTTTACGGCACGCCACACGATGCAGGTTGCCCAGAGCCTGTACGAAAACGGCCACATCACCTACATGCGTACCGACTCGACCAATCTGGCGACCGTGGCGGTCGACGCCGCCCGCGATCTGGTTGCCTCGCAGTACGGTAGCGAGTATCTGCCCGACGGCCCGCGGACGTACCAGACCAAGGTCAAGAATGCCCAGGAGGCCCACGAAGCGATTCGCCCGGCAGGGAGCCCCTTCGGCTTGCCGGAAGATCTTCGCGCGAAGCTCAGCCCCGACGAATTCAAGCTTTACGATATGATCTGGAAGCGGACGGTAGCCAGCCAGATGACCGACGCCCGGGGACGCCGCATCACGATCACCATCGAGACCGACGGCGTTGTGTTCCAGGTTAGCGGCAAGACGATCGAGTTTCCCGGTTACTTGCGGGCGTACGTCGAAGGCTCGGACGATCCGGAGGCGGAGTTGGCCGACCGCGACGACGTCCTGCCGTCCGTGGCGGTCGACGAAGTGTTGACTTGCCGGAAACTGGAGGCCAAGGGCCACACGACCAAGCCGCCGAACCGATACAGCGAGGCGTCGCTGACCAGGGCGCTGGAAGAGATGGGTATCGGGCGTCCGAGCACGTACGCCTCGATCATCGACACGATTCTGGCCAGGCAATACGTCTTTAAGATCCGCCGCGGCAACGTGCTGGTGCCCACCTGGACTGCGTTTGCCGTTTCTAGCTTGCTGGAGTCGCATCTGCCCGATCTGGTCGATTACAAGTTCACCGCCGAGATGGAGGACGAGCTGGACGCAATCAGCCGCGGCGAGCTGGGGCACGTCGAGTATCTCAAACAGTTCTACTTCGGCAACACGCACCCGGGCCTGAAGGACCAACTCAAGAACAAGATCGACGAGATCGACGCCCGCGAAGTCTGCCAGATCCGGATCGGCAAGCCGGAAGGCGATGGTCCGGAGTCGGCAGAGATTTTCGTTCGCGTTGGCCGCTACGGACCGTTTATCCAGCAAGATGAGCGTCGCGCAAGCCTCCCGGAGAACATGCCGCCGGACGAGTTGACCATCGAGGCGGCGCTCGAACTGCTCGCCAAGGCGGCGATAGCCGACGAGCCGCTGGGGGTCTGTCCCGATACGCACAAGCCGGTCTTCGTGAAGATCGGCCGGTTCGGACCTTACGTGCAACTCGGCACGCCGGACGACGACGAGAAGCCTAAGAACGCTTCGCTGTTGAAGGGCATGGAACCGGAAGACATTGACGTGGCCTTGGCGTTGAAGTTGCTCTCGCTGCCGCGCACCCTGGGCGATAATCCGACCGGCGGCGAGCCGGTCGTAGCCCACAACGGGCGGTTCGGGCCGTACGTCAAGTGTGGCGACGAGACCCGTTCGCTCGGCCAGGACGTATCGCCGCTGGACGTGACGCTTCCGCAGGCGCTGGAGTTATTGGCTCAGCCGAAGGCACGGCGTGGCCAGGCCCGGCGCAAGGAGCCGATCAAGCAGTTCGATCCATCGCCGGTGACCAACGAGCCGGTGTTGCTGTTGGAGGGCCGTTACGGACCCTACGTAACCGACGGCCAGACCAACGCCTCGCTACCCCGCGGGACCTCGCCCGAGGAAGTCACCCTGGACTACGCCCTGCAACTATTGAAAGCCCGCGCCGAGAAGGGCCCGACAACGAAGAAAAAGAGCACTAAGAAAAAGGCTGCAAAGAAGAAGACTACGAAGAAGAAAGCTGCAAAGAAAAAGCCCGCGAAGAAAAAGACTGCAAAGAAGAAATCCGCGAAGACATAAGCGGAAGCAAGACTCCTCAACGATCATTTAGCCCCGGGTGAATACACCCGGGGGCCGCGCGGCAACACCCAACCCGCCGTCCCCGCCGTGTATTCACGGCGGGCTAAATAGGAACTCAACGA
>JABMRB010000329.1 GCA_013202865.1 Candidatus Nealsoniibacteriota bacterium
GTGGAGAGTGGAGAGTGGGGAGTGGAGAGTGGAGAGTGCCCCCCGACTGCGTTCGGGGGGGTAGCCATGAGCGGGGCGATTCTTTGCTCTGCCTGGAATCTTGGAATGAAGACGCATGCTGACAGGCTCGCCGATGCTGACTATAATAGACTGTGGAGCATCCTTGTAGTCCCGCCCGTCTGCCTGGTTCCCGGCCCACCCGGCCGGTTCGTTGAAACGCCATGGGCGTGGCGGCCATAACCCCTTGGGAGCGATTGCTGATGCGTCGTTTGCGATCGAACTACCGACGCCCGTCCCGTTGCCGCCGGGCCGGGTTCTCCTACCAGGGACTGACGGTGGCCTTGGTGGTGCTTGCGGTTGTGGCATTGGTGGCTTGGCAGGTTTGGCCGGAAAGTTTCTCGGCACAGGGCGGCGGCGGCCCCATGACCCACGAGGTGACGATCAAGAAGTTTGTCCACGACGTGACGGAGCGGGGGAACGTCGAAAGCGCCAGCAACACCGAGATTTCCTCGAAGGTGAAGTCGGGTAAGAGTGGTATGTCCGGCACCACGATCCTGGAGGTGGTGGACGAAGGGATCGTGATCAAGCCCGAGGATTGCCTGCCCGAGGAATACGAGGTCACGTACGAGGACCTCGTGCGACTTGAGGAGTATCTCGAATCGCAAGCGTCCGAGGAGAAAGAGACCGACACCGCGAAGACCGGGCAGAAGAAAACCGGCTTCGTCGTTCACAAGATAGTCTCCCGCGTCCTTTTCAACCAGTTCTGCCGCGTATTGAAGACCGACGTCTGGCGTGCGCTGTACGACGCGTACAACCGGCCGGTCAGGACGTGGATTGCAAGCCGGATGGGTGGCAAGACGTCCGACGGCGAGAAGTCCAAAACCAAACCTAAGGCAAGCGCCCCGCCGCCGATCCCGCCGGAGAAGCTGGCCAAGTGCATGGTTCTGGTCCGGTTCGACTGCTCGTCGCTGGAGGAAGAATTGCTCCAGCAGCAGATCACCTGCGAGAACAGTTCGGCCATGGTGATTCAGGCGGAAAACAATCTCGAAACGGCGATAATCTCGAAGAAGGAGTACATTGAGGGAACCTACGAGCAAGAGCACCTGGACCTGGAGATCAAGATCGACGAAGCCGAGGTGGCGTGGCGCCAGGCCGAGAAGTACCTGGAGTACAGCGAGAAATTGTACCGCAAGGGCTACGTAACCAAGCAGCAACGGAAGGACTCGGAAACCGATCTGGACAAAGCGAAGAACGCGTTGGAGTTAGCCAAGAAGCGGCTGTTGGTGTTGGAGAAGTACACCAGGAAGAAAGAGGAAGGGCAACTGGCGGCCACGATCAAGACGGCCGAGGCGAAGCTGAGGGCCGACAAGGCCAGCAACCGGCTCGACGTCCAAAAGCTGGAGTTCCTCCAGGAGCAGATAGCCCACTGCACGATCTTCGCTCCCCGGCCGGGGCAGGTGGTCTACGCGAACACACAGGGGCACCGCGGTAGCGGTGAAATCGTCATTGAGGCGGGCACCTCGATTCGCGAGAACCAGGCGATCATCCGCCTGCCCGATCGCTCGCAGATGCAGGTCACGGCCAGAATCAACGAATCCCGAATTGCGATGATCGAGACGGGCATGTCGGTGACCGTCCGGCTGGACGCCTTTCCCGACCTGGAGTTGCACGGCGCCGTGGAAGAGATCGGCGCCTACCCTGCACCGGCCCACTGGCTCCGCGCCGACGTCAAGGAATACGAGACGATCATCAAGATCCACGATCCGCCGCCCGATCTGCGCCCCGGTCTGACCGCCGAAGTGAAGATCCGCGCAAGACAGATCGCCAAGGCGATGCAGGTGCCGGTTCAGACAATTATCGAACACGGCGCGAAGTACTACTGCGTGATGTACGACAAGAACACCAAGGATTTCAAGAAGCGGGAAGTGACGATCGGCCCGACGAACGACAAGTTTGTGGTCATCGAGACCGGTTTGGACGTCGGCCAGAAAGTGGTGCTCAACGCAGGCGCCTACCGCGACAAGATCGGCCTGCCGAAACAGTTGTCCAAGACCGAGAGGCAATCTGAAGGTTCATCGGAGCGCGCCCGTCCTCCCGGGAAAACCGGTGATTGGCAGTCTTCAGGAGGAAAAAAGACCAAGCCCGGCGGCCCAAAGCGTCCGGGTGCCCGACCCGGCGGCAAACCTTCGCCGAGCGGGCCTTCGGGGAGCGGGTCATGAGATACGCCGCTCAAATCCGGGAATTGACCAAAGAATACGTCATGGACGGCGGCACGGTCCACGCGCTGCGGGGTATCAGCCTCGACGTGCCCGAGGGGGACTACGTCGCCGTGATGGGGGCTTCCGGCTCGGGTAAGAGTACGTTATTGAACCTGCTGGGATGTCTCGACCGGCCCACCGCCGGCACGATCCATCTGGGCGACGACGACGTGAGCCGGCTCTCGGACGACGAGCTTTCGGAGATTCGGGCTTCGCGGATCGGGTTCGTCTTTCAGTCGTACAACCTGATCCCGCAGTTGACCGTGCTGGAGAACATCGAGGTTCCCCTCTACTACCAGCGGCGATTGAGTTCCGACGACCGTCGCCGCAGCGTAGAACTGGCCGAGATGGTCGGGCTAGGCGACCGGCTCGGGCACCGCCCCACGCAGCTCTCCGGTGGACAACAGCAGCGCGTGGCCATTGCCCGAAGCCTGGTCAACGACCCCTACTTCATCCTCGCCGACGAGCCCACCGGCAACCTCGATTCGGTTACCAGCAAAGACATCCTCAGCCTGCTGTGCGATTTGAACCGGCAGGGTAAGACGATCATCATGGTCACGCACGAGATCGACGTGGGCAATCTGTCCAAACGGATCATCAAGCTGCGAGACGGACTGGTCGTCTCCGCCCGGCGGCTCGACGCGACGGCGGCGGTCGGCGAAGACGAGATCGAAGAACTACTTCCGGGCGACGTCTCGGAGTTACCCGGAACGTGACACCGTGCGAAGCCGCCAGCGGCCAATCTGAAATCCTCAATCTGAAATCTGAAATCCAACCACCCCATGTCCTTCTTGACGTTGCGAACCTGGCAGTTGGGCGCGAAGAGCCTGATGCTGCACCCGTTGCGGTCGCTGCTGACCGTGGCGGGGATCCTGATCGGCGTAGCCAGCGTGATCTGGCTGCTGGCCATCGGTGAAGGGATCAGCCATAAGGTCCAGGAGCAGATCGAAAGCCTGGGGGCACGCAACGTCATCGTCCAATCGATCAAGCCACCCGCCGAAGCGACCGACGGGGCCGAAGGCCTGACCCCGTACGGCCTGACCCGCGACCAGTTCGATCAGCTCGTCGAGACGATTCCCACGATTGAGCGGGCGTTGCCGATTCGGCTGCTCCGGCGGCGGTTCACGTTTTCCGACCGGCTGGTCGACGGCCAACTGGTCGGGTGTACGCCCGAGTACGCCGACGTCACCCGGCTCGAAGTCGATCGGGGGCACTTTGTCTCCGACGCCGAGGTGCGCGACATGCAGAACCATTGCGTGCTGTCGGCCGAGGTGGCCCAGCGGCTGTTTCCCTTCGAGGACCCGATCGGCCGCTCGATCCACGTCGAAGCGGAGTATTACGTGGTCGTCGGCGTGATGAAGCCTAAGAGGCCCATGGGAGCGATCGGCGGCTCGTTCGAGCCCCGCGACTTCAGCAACGACGTCTACATCCCGATCAGCACGCTGTGGAGCCGCATCGGCGACTTTGTGATTACGCGGCGGACCGGATCGTTCGAGGGCGAGATCCTCGAACTCAGTCAGGCCACCTTGCGCATCGACAAGGTCGAGAACGTGCTGGAGACGGCCGAGTTGATCGAGGCCACCTTGGACCTGACGCACGGGGGAAGTCAGGACATCGGTATCACCGTGCCGCTGGAACTGCTCGAGCAGGCCAAGACGATGCGGCTGATGTTCATCATCTTCCTGGGGCTGATCGCCGCCATTTCGCTGCTGGTCGGAGGGGTCGGTATCATGAATATCATGCTCGCCACCGTCACCGAACGGACCCGCGAGATCGGAATCCGCCGCGCACTCGGCGCCAAGCGAAGCGACATTATCCGGCAATTCCTCGTCGAAACGGTCGCCCTATCGACCGTCGGCGGGATCGTCGGCGTGTTGGTCGGGCTGGCCTGTCGGCCGGTGAGCAACCTGATCCTCGCCGGCCTGAACCGATTCGTGCCCGAGGTAATGGACCAGTTGCCCCCGCTGATCAAGACGGCCGAGCCGATCATCGTCCCCTGGTCGATCCCGCTGGCGTTCGGCATCTCGGTAACCATCGGCGTGGTTTTCGGCATCTACCCGGCGATGCGTGCCGCGGCCATGGACCCGATCGAAGCATTGAGACATGAATAGGAATGACGAAGCACGAATGACGAATGACGAAAAGAAGACAAATGGCGACGATGCGACTGTTCGTCATTCGTCATTCGTGCTTCGTCGTTTGCTGCCGTTCTTTCCCTCGCGGGGCAAATTGCTGCTGTTGGTGGGTTCGATTGCGGTTGCCCTGATTATCGGCGAAATCGCGGTCCGCTTGATCGGTCAAGCACCGGAGATCATCCCGATCGGCGTCAGTTCAGACGAGCACGTCTATCGACGCTCGACGAATCCGATTCTCAGCTACGAGTTCAAGCCGGGTTTTCGCAGCGACGCCGAGAACCTCTCCTTCGATTATCGCGAGATCAATTCGCACGGGCTTCGCGACGTCGAACGGGAATATCCAAAACCGCCGGGAACCAGGCGAATCATCCTGCTGGGCGACTCCGTGGTCGTCGGTTATCGGATCAAAGAGATCGACCAACTCATGTCGCGGCAACTCGAAATGCTCTACAGCGACGAGAACGTCGAAGTCCTCAACGTGGCGGTGACGGGCTACTGCACGCGAGCCGAAGTCGAATTGCTGCGCGTTCAGGCCGTGAAGTACGACCCGGACGCCGTGATCCTGGTGTTCGTCGAAAACGACTTTCGCAATTTCAACCCCGAGTCGATCGGGGCCGACGGCGTCGCCAACCGCCCCGCCGCGATCGGTTGGATGTTCCGCAAGTCGCACCTCTTTCGTTTGGCATGCGTGCAGTTCAACTGGTTCAGCTTCGGGCTCGAGGCAGATCCGGCGAGCTGGAATCAGAAAGCGATCGGGGACAACAACGTGGCGGAGGGCCTGGCGTTGTTGCGCGAACTGGCGGACGAACACGGCTTCAAACCGCTGGTCGCCGTGTGGCCCGGCTTCGGGCACGACGGGATCGAGTACCCCGACAAGATGTTTATGCCCGACGGCAAAGAACTGATCGTCGAACGGCTCGCCCGCGGCTATGACTTGCCGGTTGCGGGGTTGCGCGACGCCTTCCACGATCATTGGCAGCAACAGACTCCGCGGCCCGTCCCTCGCCAATACTACTCGGTCGGCGACGAGATGCACGCGTCGGTCGTCGGGCATCGCGTCACGGCCGAGATCCTTCGTGACGTGGTCGACGAGCGTCACCTTCTGGAACCCGGCCGAAGTCAAACGGCGCGGGCCGTGCATGCGCCGGATGACGACGACGCGCTTCGGGCCGCCATGGAGCTGGGGACGGAGAAGGCCGGCTACGGGTTGTTGTACATCAACCGAGCGGTAACCTTGTACGACGAGGGCAAACTCGACGAAGCGGTCGAGCAACTCGAGAAAGTCGATGCGTCCGATGCTCGCAATTACGCCGATGCGAGCGTCACGCTGGCGTTAATCCTGGCCCAACAAGGCAAGGTCGACAAAGCGAAATCCCGTCTGCAGAAGGTGCTCAAAGCGACCCCGGATCATTTCCAGGCACAGATGGTTCTGGCCAGTCTCTGGAACATGCAACAAGCCTACGAGAAGGAAATCGAACAATTGCAGCGTGCGGTCGATTTGCGTCCGGACAGCTACGACGCCCGGTTCCACCTCGGACTGACGCTTGCCCGGCTCCGTCGCTGGAAGCAGGCCGAGCCCCACCTTAGTGCCGCCGTGCGATCGAACCCCGCCAGTGCTGCCGCCGCTCGGCAACTGGCTCTTGCGTTGGCCAACCAAGGCGAGCTGTCACGGGCGGCCGTTCAGTTTGAGCGAGTCGTCCAGCTCGATCCCCAATCCGGGCGGGGCTACGTCGAGCTGGGGGCGGCGCTCGATAAGATCCGGCGTAGCGAGGAAGCTCTGCTCGTCTTTCGTAAGGGTCTGGTTGTCGACGCCGATAACGCCGAGTTACATCGCCGGCTCGGACTGATCCTTGCCCGTCACAGCCAACTGAACGAGGCTTCCGTCCATCTGCGTCGCGCGGTAGAATTGGCGCCGGGCAGTGTCGAGGCCAGTAACGGCCTGGCGTTCCTGTTCGTGTGTCAAGGACGCGAGAAGGAAGCCGTCGAGCAACTGCGCCGTTCGCTCGAACTCGATCCCGACAACAAAACGGCGCGAGCAAACCTCGATCGACTGCAAAACCGACAACCATAGAAAGGCAAACCGTCGCCATGATTCGTACACGACCCTTACTACACGTCCCGCTTTGGCTACTCGCAGCGATGACCGTTGCGCCCACCGGTTGCGGACAGACCAACGACGAGAAAGAGGGGATCGGCCTGGCCGAGTATCGGCTGCTGCAAGGACCGATCCAGATTGAGGGCGTACGAAAGGACGCGTCGGGGTTGGCGTTTTGCGAGATAACCAAGAGCCTGTGGGTCGTGATCGACAGTCCGCCGGTCCTCGTCGAGGTCGATCTGGCCGGCCGACTCCTCCGGCAGATCGAACTGCGCGGGTTCGAGGACATCGAAGGAATCGCCCACGTGAAGGGCAACCGGTTCGCACTGGTTGAAGAACGCCGCTACGAGTTATGCCTGATCGAGATCGGCCCGGAGACGAAGCGGATCGACCGCACGGCCGCGACCACGATCCGTTTGGAAGAGGACGGTGGCGATAACGACGGGCTGGAGGGTGTGGCGTTCGACGCGTTGCGGCAACGGTTCTTTTGCGTCAAAGAGAAGAAACCCAGCCGCGTCTACGAAATCCAGAAGGGGAGCGAGCCGGGTAAGTTCGGCCGGGTGTCGCATCCGTGGGAAGCCAAGGAGAAGAAGGACTGGAAGCTCGACGACCTGTCGGGCCTGCACTTCGACGCCGCCAGCGGCCACTTGCTGGTGCTCAGCGATAAGTCGTCGGCCGTGGTCGAGTGTACGCCCCAGGGGAAGATGATCGCCCGGCTCTCGCTGACCAAAGGCAGTGCCGGTCTCGACGCCACGATCCCCAAGGCCGAGGGGATCACCATGGACGCTTCGGGGCGCTTGTACGTTTGCAGCGAGCCGAATCTACTCTATATACTTGCAAAAGAATGACGAAGCACGAATGACAGCGGGGGAATGACGAAGCACGAATGACGAATGACGAGAAGAAGATGGCACCGACAGCTCTTCGTCATTCGTCATTCGTCATTCGTGCTTCTTCAGTGGA
>JABMRB010000041.1 GCA_013202865.1 Candidatus Nealsoniibacteriota bacterium
CCGCCTACAACCAATACGTCGCCAGCAGCAGATCGATGGCGTCTTGCGAATCGGGCGTCCGGTCGGCGGCCCCGGTCCGATCGAGCCCGAACTCCGCCAGCCACGCCAAGGCCCGGGCACTCACTTCTTCCCCCTCGCCGCTTAGATCAATCAACTCCAACGCGTTGAAAAAGCTCGTCTGGTTGTTTCTCGCCAGCAGCACGTCGGTGGCGTTGACCTGGCCGTCACGGTCGAAGTCGTAGGGGAAGGTGACGTCTGCAGGGTTGGTGGCTAGGCTGCGGGGGTTGTTCCGGGCTAACAGCAGATCGGTCGTGGTGACCGTCGCGTCGAGGCTCGAATCGCCCGCCTCGGCCACGGCGTTGCCGATGTAGAAGACGTCGGCGGTGGGCAGCACGGTGACCTCTAGCCAGATGTTGCGGACGACGCCGTCGGGCAGCACGATCGTTACGCGGTCGGAACCGTCCGTGCCGCCGCCGCGCTGCATCGTTACGATCGGTTCGACGTCCAACTCCGTCCAACCGGCTGGGTCGTTGTCGTTGCCGATGTGGAACTCGAAGTCGGCCGCGGTCGGGGTGACGTCGGCGGGCAAGTTGGCCAGGTCGACGATCAGGCCGTTGATGCCGCGGGAGTAGCTCGTGTAGTTGGCCGTCGTGGCGATGCTCTCGGGCAGCAGGGGCGTTTTGTCCGGGGCGATGGTTGTGCCGTGCGTTGAGCCGCCGTAGAAGACGTATCGGCCGACGACCTCGGGCGGGCCCAGCACGGTCACCTGCAACGTGTCGATCCCCTCGGCCCCTTCGTCGTCGGTCACGGTGACCGTGACCGTGTACGTGCCCGGGTCGTTGTATTGATGGTTCAGGGCAAACGTCTTATCCGGATTCAGCACAAGCGGCACCGGCCCGGCCCCGTCGTCGTAATCGACCGTGGCGGTCCATAGCACAGCGTCGGCCATGGCCGTAGGGTGGGTCGAGGCACGAGACCCACGCGTTAGATCGCCGCCAATCTCTTCCCCGCGTGGGTCTCGTACCTCGACCCACCCTACACCTGCCGCAGCCACCTCGAACGTCGTCACGGCGGCGGTCCCCGGGTCGCTGTCGTTGATAGTCACCGGCCGGCGTGCGAGCCACTGGTCGATCCACTCGAACGCGGTTTGGTTGGTAAAGCGGTTCTGGGCCGGGTCGTAGACGGTGGGGAAGGCGGTCGGACGGGTCTGGCTGCGGTCGGTGAGGAAGACGACTTCGCCGGGCAGGTCTTCGAGGTATTCGGCGTTGACGGTGCCGCCGGGGCCTTCGCCGCCCTCGTCGCCCAAGGCGAACACGATACGCAGACCCGCCAGTTGCGCGGCCGTGTCGGGCTCGGCCAGCATCTGCTTCAGCATCGTCGAGGCACTGCACCAAGTGGCCGTGCCGATCAGCACCGTGTCTTCGTTGAACTCGATACGGACCGGCTCTCCCGCGGCGTCGACTAACTGCAAGGCAGAGGCAGTAAGATCAAAGTGGTCGGGAGTTGTTGTTTCTTCACTCTTCCGCCCGCCGGTTACGCCAGAAATAAAGACTCCCGCCCCGTTCGATTTCTCCATGGCTGGGCTTATGCAATAGAGCTTGGCTGTGAGGTTGCATCCCTGAAAATCGGCATTCAGCCAATTCGATGCTGTCTGGGAAGCGTCTCCAACGGTTCCCGTGCCGACGGTGTCCGTCCAGCCTGTGCAACTGTTTCCACTGTGACCGCCATCGACAAATGAACCTGTCCATGCTTCCGTGAGCACTGGTACAACGTTGGCATCTTCATCGTATCCGACCGGGTTCTGCAGGCTGTCGCTCCAGAATTGACCCGCGTCATGGGCAACCAATTCATCGGCCAGGTTGTAAACTTCGCCCTCAATGAGGCCGCGATCTCGCGCATTGATTGTCGGCGTTGACAGGATGGCACGATAGACAATCGTAACACCATCCCAATTCGAAACCAGCCCACCTTGGAATGCGCGCATTGTGCATTGCCAATCCGCTGCAGCCAATCCGCCAAAGGTGCCAGGATTTGGAGGAAATGACTGCGAAGGATCGATTGTATAATCAGTGGATGCAACAAAAACCGTGTGCTCTTTCGGCGGTACATACGCTACCTCAAATGAGACGCCGTTGTTGGTTGCCGCCACGCGGTGGTCCGGGTCGGTGAACAAGCCGGCGCCGACGAGCCACTCGCCCGGGCCAATCGTCGCGTCCGGCCCGGCGTCGACTTGCGGGGTCTGGTTCGGGCCGATCGCCGTGACGCCGATGTAGTACGTCCCGTTGTCAAGCGGCTCGGTGAGCATGACGCTGGTTTCGGTCACGTCGAAGAACTCGACGACCGGCACGATCAGGTCCGGCCCCGTCGAGATCAACAGCGAGATCACCAGGTCGTAGCCGGTCGCCCCGGCCGACGCCTCCCAGGTAATCTCCGGCGTCGGATCGTCGACCGTGCCGGTGGGGCTGAGGATGTCGAACGCGGCGGGGGTGAGCAGTTCGCCCGCATAGAGCCGCACCAAGCCGTCGTAGGCCCCTACCAGCAGGTCGGCCGCGCCGTCGGCGTTTACGTCGCCCACCCAGGGCCGGCTGCGGGGTGTGCCCGGAAGGTCGATCGGCACGCCGTCCGACTCCAGCGCCACGTAACCGTCGAAAACCGGTGCGGCGTCGGTGCCCGTGTTCGACCAGAACAGCACTTGCCCCTCGGTGTTGCCCAGCACGAGGTCCTTGCGGCCGTCGCCATCCAGATCGAGCACCGCCGGGCTGCTGCGGCCGGTCGACACGAGCAGGTCGCCGGCCCCATCCTGCACCACGATCACGCTTTGGAAATCGGGCCCGCCCGAGGTGGCTTCATCCAGCAGCACGCGGACCTTGCCATCCATAGCCCCCAGTACCAGGTCGAGCCGTCCGTCGTTGTTGAAGTCGACCACCTCCAGGGTTGCCCGGGCACCGAAGTTGACGTTGCCCGGAGCCCGGCAGGCCCGCCTGAACGTAGCTTTCCGGGCCGAACAAGGGGGCGGCGTCGGTGTTCTGGTTGATCCGCACCTGGACCCGGCCGTCGGCCAGACCCAACAGCAGATCCTTGCGGCCGTCGTAGTCGAAGTCCGTCACCTGCGGAAAGACCCCCAGGCAGCCGCTGGCCGGCACGGTCAACTCGGCACCCTCGGCCTGTGCATAGAACGACGTCGCATAGACCGGCGCGGCCGCCGTGCCCGTGTTGAGATAGATGCGGACCTTGCCCAGGCTGGTAGAGAACTTCTCGCCGACGATCAGGTCGGCCAGGCCGTCGGCGTCCCAATCGGCAACTTCGGGCACCGAATAAGCGTCGACCTGCAAGTCGCTGCCATCGGCCTGGATGAGTTGCTCGGCGGCAAACTCCGGCGGCTCGATCGCCAAGGCCGCGGCGGCCTGAAGCACGTCTTCCGCCCCAAACTGAGGCGCGGCCCCACCTCAGCCGCCGCCGGCCGCCAGCAGGCAGCGGTCTTCCAGTTGTTCGAGCAGGAGCCGGCGTCGTGGAGTGCTTTGGTATTTCACTACATCCCCCGGTAGAATGCTGGGCCAACGGCCGACAGAGTGGTCAGCCTTTAGTGTAGTCGGAGCGGGGGGAGGATGTCAAATGGAGGGGTGAGAGCTTGTGAAACAATCACCATTGCCGACCATCGAACGACGATCCGCGGCAGGGAATGCTGTTCGCGCTGCCAGAGGAACGTCCGGCGGCCCAACGGCCCCTCGGCGGCGGTCGGCCGCGGTTGCGGTGTGCAAACCGCCACCAGATCGAATTTCGGGCCCTGGCAGTGGATGATTTGCTGCCGGAAGGGCACCAAGCACGGATCGTTTGGCAGTACGTCAACGGCCTGGACCATGTCGCCTACCAGTGGATCTGCGGCGGCGTGTCGATGAACCATCATACGCTGTCTCGATCGGGTTGCCCAGGACGGCATGAAAG
>JABMRB010000330.1 GCA_013202865.1 Candidatus Nealsoniibacteriota bacterium
CGAGGAATTCGCCGGGCCCGAGAGACTGCGCCGGCAGGACGTACTCATGGCCGGTGGAACCGACGATCGCGTACTGCCCCACGTTGATGAAGGTTTCGCCGTAGTTGACCAGCTCGAGCCAGAAGTTCCCCGCGCTGGCCGGGGCGATTTCGTTGAAGGCCAGGTCCTTGTCGACCGCCAGCCACGCCGGCGGCCAGACGGTCGCGGTCAGCTTGGTCGCGAAGAGGTTGTTTGGATCGTTAGTCGACGACTGATGGAGTTCGACGGCCAGCACGTTGCGACCCGGCACCAGACCGTCGGTCGACACGGGAATCCCGTACTCGAACGCCGGGTTCACCAGATCCGACGAAGCCAGCGTGTCGTACGCTATTGCACCGGCCGGCATGTTGTGCCGATAGATTTCGTTGCCGTTGAGATAGAAGACGGCCCCGTCGTCGACGAGCGTGTCCAGCGACAGCTCGGACAGATCGGGCAGTTCGTCGTACTGGAACTCGGTGCGGTAGTAGTAGGTGGTCGGACCGGGCGGCAACTCCCACGGTTGGAAAGGAAACGGCACGTCCAGGCCCGGGTTGACCGTGCCGACCGACTGTGGTTCGTCGAAGGCCCAATCTGCGGCATTGTTGCGATCCAAGGAGCCGGACCGTTGCAGCGAGTTGTCCCTGGTGCCGGCGGCGGCCAGCGGCGAGCCGCTCCACACGTCGTCGATTGTGAACGTGTGTCCGTCAATCTCCACATTGAATGTCAGTGTGGTTTCGCTGGAATAACCCCAGACGACGAAGTCGACGACGGTTCCCGCGTCGTCCATCACCAGTACCCAGCCGGGTCCCTGTGGGAACCAGTTGAACTTGCCACCCCAATAGTGTTCGCCGTCGATTAACGGGTCGTCGTTTTCTGCCCAGTGGTCGTCATCGTGGCGATAGAGGACGTCGCCGGGGGCCATCGAGGCGGGTAAATGCCATAAGATGGGTTGGCCGGCAGAAGGGTGCTCGGGGTTAGCAGGGAAGACGTCGTTAATCTCGAATTCCCATGTGTCGTTCACGGCCACGCGCCAACCGGTCGTATTGACGGGGTCCTCGGAAACGTTCTGGATCTCCACCGTGCGGGGCCACCCGGTGGTGATCTCGGTCAACAGAACGGTCGGGGAGGCGGGCGGTTCCGAGTTCCAGGTGTCGTCGTTGTAGCCCGGCTCTCGCCACGCGGCTGCCAGGTCGGTGCCCGAGGCTTCGTGTTTCCACGTTGCGTTGGTCGGAACCACCACTTCCGACTTGATCGGACTGAACGACGTAGCGAAATTGACCGCCCCGGGCGTGCCGCCGATTTCGAGACTGAACGTCCAGTTCTCCACCGGTTCGCTGGCCGTGTTCGGATCACGTTTGGCCAGTGTGGCTCCGGACCCGTCCGGCGCCACCGGCCAATCGCCACCGTCGCGGTAGTCGAGCACGTTCATCAGCCGATGGTCGTTATTGATCAGCCGCAACTCTTCACCGCCGTTGTCGAGTCGGCCGAGGTACGGACCGACGATTTCGACCGAGGGCGGCACGTCGTACTCGGCCAGGAAGGCGGCAAGTTCGGCCGGCTGCGAATTGGGATCGAACGGCACGACCAATAAATGGCCCCGGCCGGGAACGACCGTCTGAGCTGCGAACGTGAAATCGACGCCGCCCTCCAGCGACCATTCCGAGACGTCCATGTTGACGCCCAACTGGTTGTACAACTCGATCCACTCGAGCGTTCCGTCCGCATCGCCCGGCGGATTGTACATGACCTCGTTGAAGACGACCGTACTATCGAGCACACGGCGGTCTTCGAGTGGTTCAAAGGCGAGCCTGCGCAGCCACCGGCGGACGTCCCGCGAGTGGCTTGGCTTCGTCGGCTTTCGCAGGCGGTTGCCCGAGTTCCGGCCGTAGGAGAAGTCGGATTGCATCGCGGCTCCATCGGGAGAGTAGAAAGCGGTTGGACGTGAGATCAAGTCTTAGTATAGCCTTCCGGCGATTCGGCGTCCAATGTTTTGGGAGTACCGCCGGGGAAGCAGTTACAACGGCGGAACTCGCGAAGGGCCACGCGCAACCGGCCGAGGGGCCTTGTCGCTTTGCGGAGTACTGCTTCAACGACGACGCCAGGCGGCTACGGCCAGTCCGGCCAGCCCGGCCAGCAGCATCGCGATCGTACCCGGCTCGGGAACGGCCGCCGCCGCGCCTTCCGTATAGCTCGAGTTGCCGAAATTCGCTCGCAACGCGGCCCAGTCGCTCAGCCAGACCTTGTCGTCGACCCAGGGGTCGAAGTTACC
>JABMRB010000331.1 GCA_013202865.1 Candidatus Nealsoniibacteriota bacterium
ATTCCACACCGACTTCCGCCGCGTCTACGCCACCATGCTCGACCGCTGGCTCGGGCTGGACCCGGCCGGCGTACTGGGTGAAGGGTTCGAGCCGCTGGATATCTGATTTCAACCGAACCGTGCATGTTGATTCCCCGACCGCTGCGCGTCATAATGGTCACTCAACGCAAAAGTCCCCGGATTGCATCCGGGGGATCCCGCCCATGCAATGGGCGGGCTTTTGGTGCCTCGGCGTAACCATTCAGTCAGGAGAACTCGCCCATTATGAAGATCCAAAACCGCGTTCGACCCCTTCTTGTCATGCTTATCCTCCTGGTTGCCACCGTCGCGGTCGCCGCGGACGATCAACAACCGATCCGCGTCGTCGTCTGGGACGAACGCGGACGGAAACACCCGTCCTACGAGAACTACACGGGCAACGCAATCGCCGACTACTTGAAAACTCGCCCCGGGCTAAAGGTCAAGTCGACCGGGCTGGACGAACCCGAGCAGGGGCTCTCGAAGAAAGTGCTCGACGACTGCGACGTGTTGGTCTGGTGGAGCCACGTTCGCAATCGCGATATCTCGCCGGCCGTCGGCAAGGAGATCGCGGGGCGGATCACCAGCGGTCAGCTCTCGCTGGTGGCGCTGCATTCGGCCCATTGGGCGCGGCCGTTTGTCGAGGCGATGTACGAGCGAACGCGGATCGACGCCATGGCCAAGCTCTCGTCGGCCGAGCGCGACAAGGCCGTGATCGAAGAGGTTTATCCGCCGGAGTACCGGGCACCGAAACGCAACGCTCCGGTCACGCCGTCGATCGAATACGACCGCAGCGAAGCAGGCCGTGTGACGGTAACGATCCGTCACGCCAACTGCTGTTTTCCGTTGTACCGGGTGGACGCCAAGCCGGGGCATTTCACCACGTTGCTGCCGAACCATCCGATTGCCCGGGGCGTGCCGGCGAAGTTCGACGTTCCGCAGACGGAGGCCTACGACGAGTTGTTCCACGTGCCGGCGCCCGACGCGGTGGTCTTCGAGGAGCGTTGGGACCACGGCGAGCGGTTCCGCAACGGCATGCTCTGGAAGCTCGGCAAGGGCTGGGTCTGCTACTTCCGCCCGGGCCACGAGACCTACCCGATCTACAAGCAGCCGGTTCCGTTGCGGATCGTCGAGAACACGATCCGCTGGTGCGGCACGAAGCCCGAGGCGTCGCCCGCCGCAAAGGGCCGCTAGGAGATGGGTGGGCTGATAATTACCCCAACTTCACCTTGTTTTGCGGGGTGTTTCCTGTTATTGTCCGCCGCCCCGCGGTCCGGCCGTTGTCGGCGAGCGGGGAACGTCGGGCAAGTCCGGCCGCTAAACTGGAGGATACGCGGATTATGTTGCAACGGCCCTTCTGGACACTATTGATTGCCGCACTGACGGCGTCGGTCGCGGCGGCGCAATCGATGGTCGAGCGTCTGCCACCGGTCGATTCGCCGGTCGAGCCGGTCGTGTTCGTCGAACCGCAGGCACTTGCCGTGCCGGACCCGACCGTGCAGACGGCCCCACCTAAGAGACTCTGGCAGGGTAGTTTCGAGTTGGGGCTCGACGGCAGCGAAGGCAACACGCGGACGTTCAACGTCCAGTTCGGCATGGACGTCAAGCGAAAGACGGACTGCGACGTTCTTTCGCTCGACCTGGACTATCGCAAGAAAACGGCCGCCTACCTGGAGACCGCCAACCGGGCACTGCTCGACTGGCGATACGAACAGCTCTATGATGATTCGCCCTGGACCACGTTCGTCCACGGCACGGTCGACTACGACGAATTCCAAGCGTTCGACGTCCGAGTCGCGGCCGACGTCGGTTTGGGGTTCCAACTGATCGACTGGGAGCGAACGACGCTGGCGGTGCGGTTCAGCGGCGGTTTCTCGCACGAGATCGGCGGACCCGACGACGCCTACGTCCCCGAGCTAAACTACGGGCTCGACTTCGAGCACCGCATTAGCGACCGCCAGAAACTGGCCGCACAGGCGAACTACATCCCGGACGTCACCGAGTTCAGCGATTTCCGCTTGAAAACCGAGGCAAGCTGGGAACTGTTGATCGACAAGGAGATGAACCTCAGCCTGAAACTCAGCGTACTCGACCGCTACGACAGCACACCCCACGGTCTGCGGCCCAATGATCTGGATTACTCAGCGATGTTGTTGTGGAAGTTTTAGTGGATAGTGGATAGTGGATAGTGGATAGTGGATAGTGGGGAGTGGTTTGAAA
>JABMRB010000332.1 GCA_013202865.1 Candidatus Nealsoniibacteriota bacterium
CGATCAGCACGGCCGTCTGGATCGTCATGTGCAGACAGCCGGCGATGTGGGCCCCGGCCAGCGGTTTGCTCGCCCCATACTTCTTCCGCAGGGTCATCAGGCCCGGCATCTCGTTCTCGGCCAGTCCGATTTCCTTGCGACCCCACTGGGCCAACTGTTCAAACTGCTCGGGCGTGCAATCGACGACCTTGTACGGCAAACTGGCTTCCACCTGCGACATGGTATTATCCTTTCCTACGCGATCTGACGGCGACAAAGACCCGCCATGATAGGCGGTCGAGCCGTCGTCGGCAAGGGCGCCCCCCGGCACGCCCCCACCCCGGCGAAACGTACCCGGGGCAAACCGGCTCGCCACGGCCGCCTCCTCTTGCTGCGCGGCGAACCGCGTCGCCGCCGCGGCCATCCTGGCCGCTCCCTCAGCCTGGCGGGTCGCTTCGTCGAAGCCCATCCGCGCCGCCCGCACAAACGCCTTCACGGCGATCCGGTCCTTCTTGCCGGGCGACGACTCCACGCCGCTGGCCGTGTCGACCGCCGCCGGGCCGACCTCCCGAATCGCATCGATCACGTTGGCCGGGGTCAGTCCGCCGGCCAGTACCATCGGCATGGGCGTCGGTTCGGTCGGATATTCCTGCAACAGCTCCCAGTCGGCCACGGTACCGGTTCCGCCGTACACCCCCGGAACGAGCGAATCGATCAACACCATTCGCGGGGGGCACGCCAGGTCCCGGCACCCTTTCAGGAAGTCGATCATCGGGTAGAACCGGCGATCCTGACTGATGCGGAACGCGCGAATCACCGGCCGGCCGCCCAGGTCGGCGACGTACATCGCCGTTTCGTCGCCGTGGAGTTGGATCGCATCCAGCCCGAGCCGGTCGAAGATGTCGCGGATGTCGCTACGGACGGCGCCGACGAAAACGCCCACTTTAATCACGCCTTCCGGCAAGGCGTCGATAATCGGTTTCGCCTTGTCGGGGTCGAGATATCTCGGGCTTTTCGGGTAGAAATTCAGCCCCACGGCATCGGCACCCGCCTCGGCGACCATCCGCGCGTCGTCCACATTGGTAATACCACAGATTTTGATACGGAACATCGGGTCCATCTTGGTTCGTTCGCCTCGTCTGGAGGATTTGTCTTCAGGATGCGAAAAAGATCAGAAAAAACAGTACCACCGCGCCGAACACCAGTGACGCCAGCGTTGAAACGCACCAACCCCATACTACATTCTGGCCGACGAATGCCTTGCCGGCAACTCCCATGGCCCAGAAGGTGAGAAAACCCGGAAGTCAGAAAAACTCCGCCCGCACAATTCTCCCAACTCAAGCTACAGCCTCCAACCGGTCGATGTCGAACCTATGGAGCGGTCTGCGCCGAGCTTGCCGGCGCGATCGATCCCGGAGACGACCCCTATGCCGACGAACCACGATAGCTCGAGCCAAACAGGGCAACCGGACTCGCCGTGGAGAATCCACAAGGCCTACTATTTGCTCGTCTTCGCGGCAGTTGCGGCCGGAATCTATCAGTGGGGCAAGACGCCACCCAGTGAGGGGTCGGCAGAACAAGTCGAATCGACCGCCAAGATCTACTACGAGCCGGTCGACGATAGCCGCTGGCGCCAATCGGCCGATCCCGAGCGCTTCGAGCGTGAGATCACCTCGACCGAGAATCTCCGACAGGCCGTTCGCCGACTTGGCTGCCAGGTCAGCGCGTTGCCGGATGAGACGCCCGAGGCCACCGTCATGCGGACCGTCGAGCGGATTCGCCGCGGTCTGCACGTAACCGCATCCGATACGGCCGCCCTGGGCCGGGTCGAAGTCGCGCTGACGTTCCGCGGGCGACCGGTCGACGATCCGGCCCGAATGGTCAACGGCCTGGCCGAGGATTTCGCCGAGTCGATCCGTCGCGACCACAAGGAGCAGACCCGCCGGGTATATGACGACGCCCGACAAGCCTCGCAGGCCGCCGAATTGGAATTCACCCGGGCCAAGGCCCGTCTGGACGGGTTCTCCGACCGCCACTTCCAGCAGCTCGAATCCGCCACCGAGCCGCCGGAGACCGACGCCCCCATATTGCCGCCACCCGACCCCCGCCCGACCGTGATCGACAACCCGGACTGGATCGCACTGACCGGGCAACTGGACGAGTTGATCCGCAGCCGGGCCGAAATGTTGATCGACATGACCGAACTCCACCCTAAGGTCCTCCAGATCAACATCGAGATTGCCGCGCTGCAGCAGCGGCTGCAAACCGTTGCGCGGCTGATCCATGGCAGCCCGGCTACTATTGCCGGAACTGCTGTGCCGCAGCCGCTTGCCGAACGGCCTGCCACCACGCAACGGCAGGCCGAGTTGGCTCAAACGGTTCAGAGCTTGAAGGCCAACGCAGACACGGCCGAGGAGACCTATCGCCAGGCGTCGCAAACCGAGCGGGCGGCCTGGCAGCGGCACCAGCAGCAGCCGCGGATCGAACTGATGTTGGCCGGGCCGACCGTACTGCCAGCCTCGCACCAACCGCCCACGGGGCTCCTGTCCGTGGCGTTGGCTGCCGGCCTGGCTGCGGTGGCGGGCATGGGATTGTTCTCTACCGGGGTGGCCATGGAACCGACTCTCAACACGGTCGACCAGATCGAGGCCGCGCTGACGGTACCCGTGATCGGCACCGTGGCTGCGATCACGCCTGCGGACGATTCCAGCGCCGTTGGCCCATGGCAGTCCGTTGCCAGGGCAGCGTTAATCTTCACCGGCCTGCTGCTAATCGCCGGCTGTGCGGCCGCCGCCGCTTGGGCAACCAGGTAAGGGGCCATCAAGGAGTAACTCCGCACTTCTTCCCGTAGGACGGATTTTCAATCCGTCTCCTCAGCGACGGATTGAAAATCCGTCCTACGGTCTAGTTTCTTGACGGCCCCCCAAAGACCTTGGCACAGGCGCCCCGGGTCTTTCAGGTGACTCTACGGGCTGTTGATCGTCGGGTGAAGCCGTTGGCCCGATTATGCCGAATCCAGGGAATGGACCGGTACGAATGGGCCCGAGTGCGAAACGTCAAAGTTTGCCTATTGGAGAACATAGGGGATGTACGAGATTTGTTTCGATGTCGACCGACGGCCGTTCGGGGCGGTGCCCCAGTGCGGCTGCTACTTCCCCGGCACGGCGATCGAGGACGCCCGGGTGGCGCTCTCTCGTTGCATCGAGCAGGGCCAGGGTGCCGGGATGGTCGTGGGACCGGCCGGCACCGGCAAGACGCTGCTGTCTCGCGTGTTGGCCGAGCAGTTCAAGGATGCGTTTGCCGTGGCCGTACTTTCCGGCGGCCGGCTGAGCAGTCGCCAGGCGCTGTTGCAGGCGATTCTCTACCGGCTCGGCAAGCCCTATCGCGGCATGGACGAGGGCGAGTTGCGCCTCGCGCTCGACGATCACCTGACCAACCGCGAAGAATGTCCCAGCGGCATCCTTCTGCTGGTCGACGATGCCCACACGCTGCCCCTGCGGCTGCTGGACGAAATCCGCATGCTCACCGACGTCGCCGCCGACGGCCGGCCTCTGGTTCGGGTCGTACTCGTCGGCAGCAGTTCGCTGGAAGAGCGGTTCACCGATCCCAAGCTCGAATCGTTCGCCCAGCGTTTGGTCGCCCGTTGCTATCTCGAATCGCTCAACCGGGCCGAGACGCGCGAGTACATCCATGCGCGAATCGAACGCGCAGGCGGCGACGGCGAGGAACTCTTTCCGACCGATTCCTGCGAGGCGGTCTACCGGGCAACCGACGGCGTACCGCGGCTGATCAACCAGGTGTGCGAGCACGCGTTGCTGCTGGCCCACGTGGCCGGGCACGATCGCATCGAGACGAACTGTATCCAGGAGGCTTGGGCCGACTTGCAGCAGCTCCCCACGCCATGGAGCGAAGATGAGACCCAAGGTGAGACCGGTGCGACCGAGACGGGCGTGATCGAGTTCGGCGATTTGGACGATCAGGATTTGGACGATCGGCCGGAAGAGACCTCGGCCCCGACGTTGCGGATCTCTCCGGACCTCGACGACCCGGACCCGACCGCGGAGCCGCAAGAGCAGTTGGACCGGATCGAGGGGATGTTGGCCGAGGCGGAGGATGATTTTCAGCCGGCCGGTACGATCGGTCCCGAATTGGAATTGGTCTTTCCCGATCCGTTCGACGAGCCGTTTGAAGAGGAAGAACTGGTCGCCCCCCGGGCTGCCACGACGCCGTCGCCCGTCGAGACGCCGGCCATCGCGGAAGAGACGGCGGAAGAAACGGTGGAAGAAACCGTGCCGGCCATCATGGAAGAAACTGCGGAGGAAACCGTCGAGGAAGAGGACTGGCCACAGGAAGAGACAGCCAGCATCGAATTCGGCGATCTCAAGTCCAGCGACGGCGACCAAACAGAACCGGCACCGCAACAAGACGCAGTGCCACGGCCCGCACTCGCCGCGCGCGGACGCCAGTATGCACGGTTGTTCGCTACGCTGCGCCACGGTTAAAAACTTGGGTAGCTGGATTTAGCCCCCGGTGAATTTAGCCCCCGATGAATACACCGGGGGTATTGCGGGTCCTGTCGGCATGCCCCCCCCCGGTGTATTCACCGGGGGCTAAATTCGCATAGGTACGAAACCCGCGCGTGTCGATGGAGGTCGACCAATCATGAGCCGGATGCTCAAGGCCTTGCAACAGATTGAAGCCCGATCGGAACCGCCGCAGCCGGGGTGCCCCGTCGAAGACGGCAAAAATCCGGCCGAAGACGGCAAGAATCCGGCCGAAGACGGCGAAAATTCCGTCGTTGACGGCGAGAGTTTGGTTGAGGCGGCGTTGGCTCACGTCGAGGCGGCCGTGATGATGGTCGATTCGCAACAGCCGGAGATCCCTGCGGTGGAACCGGCCCCCGTGCGGTGGCCCGATCTGCACGGCGAAGATCGCGTGCGGGCCTACGGCAAGCTGGCCGACCGCGTCGCCTGCGAACTTACCCCGGACGGCGGCGCCACGCTGCTGTTCGCCAGCCCGGACGACGCCGACGCCCGGTGCGAAGTGCTCATCCCGCTGGCTGCCACGCTCGTCGAGCGGACCCAGGGCAAGGTGCTTCTGGTCGACGGCGACCCGAGCCGGGGGATCTTATCCGACCGGCTGGGGCTCTTGGCTACCCGGGGCCTGCCCGACGTGCTCGACGGGACGATCACCTGGCAGCGGGCGGTCCGCCGGACCACGGTACGCGGCTTGAGTCTGATCGCCGGGGCCGCGCCGGGCACCTCCAACTGCCCCCGCTACGAGCCGCCGGACGTCGCACATTTGCTGCGAGAACTCCGTAGCGAGTATCGCATCGTGCTCGTCGATGCGGCCCTGCTGCACCGAGCACAACTCGGTCGGATCGGGCGCCATTGCGACGGGGCCTACATGGTCGTTCGGCTGCGGCAGACTACACGCCGCGCGCTACGCAAAGCCGCCGGGACACTCCGCGCGTGTCACACCCGATTGCTCGGTAGCGTCGTTGTCGCGTCTGAGAAGTAGCTGCACTGGCCGGAGTGCGGAATCCCACGGTTCGGCGACCGCAGCTACCGCGTGGAACACGTGCTAGCCGATCCTCTCGAGCATCGAACTGGCCGGTTCGCACTGCGTGCCGTCGTGCAGATAACTGCAATTCCCACCGAAGTGGACGGCCTTGGCAAGCGCCTCCTCGGCGCGGTTCTCCAACGTCTCCAGAGTATCCGGCGCGGTCGCCTCGGCAGCACCCGTGCTGATGTTGAATTGGAATCCGCCGCCACCCAAAGGCAACGTGCAACTGGCCACGGCAATTCGCAATCGCTCGGCCGCAACGACCGTGCCACCCACTCCGGCACCCGGCAGCATGACCGAGAAGACGTCCGGGGCATATTCGGCGATCACGTCCATGTCGCGAACCGCGGCTTCGAGAAGCTGCCGCGCCGCCCGATGAACCAGTTCGCCAACCTGCGGCTTGTAGCAGCAATTCCCGCTGGCCCTTTAGACGCTGCAATAAAGCGTGTTTTTGGTATTGGCTTTCGTAAACATTGGCGGGAGAATCCCGGCTGTTTGCTGGCGATGCGTATCTGCTAGCAG
>JABMRB010000042.1 GCA_013202865.1 Candidatus Nealsoniibacteriota bacterium
CGCTACCCAATCGCCGCCACGTCCTGCCGATTGTGGCCAGCAGCGGCGACGGCGTCGAGCAGCGCACCATCGTGCTGGCCGTGGACCGCAACACGAAGGTGATGGAGCCGGTGATTCGCGATCCGGGACAGTAGGCCCTCTGTCTTCTACTCTCATTGTCGCTGCTGGTGTAGACTAACGCACCGGCCGCTTGCGGCTTCGCATCACCGTCCGTTATCCATGGAAATGTCGCCGTGCCGGCGACCGCTAAACGAGAGTATCCACCGCTAAAGGACAGTATCCTCGGTTCTTCCCCCCCGAACGCAGTCGGGGGGCGTTTTGATCTGTTCTCCACTCCCCACTCCCCACTCCCCACTCACTCCCCCCACTCCCCGTGCCGCTCTTTCGCCATCCGAACCGACTTCCCGAACGATTCCGCTGTGGTGCGGTTTCGATTGGCAATTTCGATGGCGTGCATCTTGGTCATGCGAAGATCGTTGAGCGGTTGTTGGCGGTTGCCGGGCAGGTGGGGGGGTTGACCGTTGCTTTTACGTTCGATCCGCATCCGGCCCAGATCCTTCGCCCCGAAAAAGCCCCCACGCCGTTGTGCCGGACCGAGCGAAACGCTGAACTGTTGTGCGAGCAGGGTGTCGATGCGGTGCTGGCCTACCCGACCGATCGCGATCTGCTGCAACTGGACGCCCGCGAGTTCTTCGATCGGATACTGCGCGAACAACTCGACGTTCGGGCGATGGTCGAGGGGCCCAACTTCTTCTTCGGACACGGGCGCTCGGGCGATATCCATGTACTGCAACGCTTCTGCGACGAGGCGGGCGTGCTGCTGGAGGTGGTCGAGCCGGTCGAGATCGACGGGGCGATCGTTTCCAGTTCGCGGGTCCGCACACTGTTGACCGAAGGCCGCGTTGAGGAGGTCCGCCGTCTGATGGCCCGGCCCCATCGCATTCGGGGTACCGTGGTACGCGGCCGGCAGCGTGGGGCCACACTCGGTTTCCCGACCGCCAACATTGGAGGGATCGATACCCTCCTGCCGGGCGAGGGGATCTATGCGGGCGTGGCCCGGGTAGACGGCTCGCAGTGGCCGACCGCCGTAAGCATCGGTCCGAACCCCACGTTCGACGAGCAGGATCTGAAGGTCGAGGCCCACCTGATCGGCTATCAGGGCACGCTCTACGACCGCCCGGTCGAGGTTGACTTTCTTTCCCGCCTAAGGGACATTGAACGATTCGACTGCGTCGACGCCCTGGTGGAACAGGTGAACCGTGACATCGCGGCGACGCGTGAGATTGCCAAGCAATTTGAAGTCTGAAGCCTGAAATCTGGAATCTGCAATGATCAACTGGCCGCGTTTCGTTGAAATTGTCAGCAAGAACCAGCGGTTTGTGCTGACCACGCACATTCGGCCCGATTGCGATGCGTTGGGCAGCCTGCTCGCCATGGCTGCCGTGTTGGAAAGCCTGGGTAAGGAAGTGTTGGCACTGTGCGACTTTCAGGTCCCGCCCAATCTGGCCTTCCTCGATGCGGAAGGGCGGGTCAAGCAGTTGGGCGTCGAAGTGCCCGCGGAAGAGGCACAACAATACGACGTGCTGATCGTGTTGGATACCTCGGCCTGGGCCCAACTCGGCAAGATGGGCGACGTGATCCGGGCGTTCCAGGGTGTCAAGGCCGTGCTGGACCACCACGTCAGCGGCGACGAACTGGGGGCCGAGTGGTTCAAGAACACCACGGCGGAGGCGACCGGGCGGCTGGTTGCGGAGGCGGCCGACCAACTCGGTGCGGAGATCACCCCGGAAATTGCCCGGGGGCTGTTCGCCGCGCTGACCACCGACACCGGCTGGTTCCGTTTCTCTTCGACCAAGGCCGAAACGCTCCGTCTGGGCGGGCGGCTGATCGACGCCGGGGCCGTCCCCGACCTGCTCTATCAGCAGCTCTACGAGGACGACACGCTGGCCCGGCTGCAACTGGTCGGCCGAGCCATGGCCCGAACCAAGACGGAACTGGACGGCCGGCTGATCCACACGTACATGGAACGAGTCGACTTCGAGCAAGTCGGGGCCCATCCGGCCGACAGCGAAGACGTGATCAACATGACGCTGGCGGTCGGCGGCACCGAGGCGGCCGTCATCCTGGTCGAGCAGAAGACGGGCGGGTTCAAGATCAGCTTCCGCAGCCGTTGCGACCTGGATTGCAGCCGCGTGGCCGAGCAGTTCGGCGGCGGCGGCCACAAGAAGGCCGCCGGCGCGTTTATCGACGAGCCGCTCGAGTCGGCCCAGGCCAAGGTCCTCGAAGCGGTCCGCAAGGCAATGCAATAACCCCAACAAGTATTTAGCCACGGGTGAACACACCCGGGGTCGGTGCGGATTCCCGCCGTGTATTCACGGCGGGCTAAATCGAAGAGGTCTTCCCATGGAAAACACTTCCCAAACGTCTCCCGAAACACCTGCGCCGGACGGTTCTGCCGACGGCCGGCGCAATTTTTTGGTGCAAGCGGCCGTCTCGACGGTTGCCGTCGCGTGCCTGGCCGTGCCGGCGGTGATCGGGTTGGTCACCGCGCTGAATCCGCTGAGTTTGAAGAGCCGCGCCGGCAAGAGGGTGCCGCTGACCACATTGGACGAGTTGCCCGAAGACGGGACACCGCGAAAGTTCGCGATCATCGACGACCGGACCGACGCCTGGAACGTTTTCCCCGATCAACCGGTCGGCGGCGTGTTCTTGCGGCGCTCTGGCAAGGACAAGAAGGAAGAAGTGGTCGCGATCAACGCCACCTGCCCGCATCTGGGCGGTCCCTTGCAGTACCAGGAGACCGACGACGGTGGGAAGTTCTTCTGCCCGTTACACTCGGCCAGTTTCGACCTGGACGGCAAACCGCTCGACAAACCGTCGCCCAGTCCGCGACGGCTGGATGAGTTGGACGACCCGCCACCGGAAACCAAACTTGACGGCGGCAAGCAAGTGGTCTGGGTGACGTTCCAGGATTTTGAAACCGGCAAATCGACGAAAGTGCCCAAGACATGAACACCATGCTGCAATGGATTGACCAGCGGAGCGGCCTTCGCGCCGGCATACAACGTTGGGCCGACGCGCCCGTGCCCGGCAGAGCCTGCGGACGCCGGATCTGGCCTTGCACGATACTCTTCACCTTCTGCGTGCAAGCGATCACCGGGTTCTTCCTCTGGATGCACTACAGCCCCAGCACGCAAACCGCCTGGGAGAGCGTCTATCACCTGCAGAACAACATCGCCGGTGGTGCCCTGCTGCGGGCCGTGCATCACTATGCGGCCCAGGTGTTGCTCGTGCTCGTGGGTATCTACTTGCTGCAAACGATTGTCCTCGGGGCGTATCGCAAGCCGCGGGAGTTGGTCTTCTGGATCATCTTGTTGATGGGGATGGTGACGCTTGGGCTGCTGCTGACCGGTGATCTGCTGGCCTGGGACCGCAACAGCGTGACCAGCACGCAGACGCGGGTGAGTTTCCTGAACCTGCTGCCGTTGGTCGGCGGTGGGCTCTACAAGCTGGCGGCCGGCGGGCCCGAATTCGGACACCTCACGCTTACCCGGTTCTTCGCCCTGCACGCCGGGCTGTTTTCCGCGAGTTTCCTGGTCCTGCTGATCCTGCACGGCGTGTTGGCACGCCGGGCCGACGCGGCCAAGGTCGAATCGACCGGGAAAAGTACGCCGTTCTGGCCCAACCAGGCGCTGCTGGACGTGGCCGCTTGTGTGGTGGTGCTCGGTGTGATCCTGATCATGGCGGTACAGTGCGGTACGACGCTCGGGTCGCCGGGCGACCTCGATCCGGACAGCAAGTACTCCGCGGCCCGGCCCGAATGGGCCTTCCTCGGGCTGTACGCCTTTTCGCATCTGTTCCCCGGTAAGTTTGCCATCGTGCCGATCTTCGTTATCCCGGGGCTGCTGGTGTGCGTTTTTCTGGCGATGCCATGGATCGGTCGTCGCAAGGCCGGATACGTCTTTAATCTCGTCCTGACCGTCGGATTGTTGATCGGCCTGACGGCGCTTTCGTTTCAGTCGATCGCCCACGACAAGGACGTGGCCGCGGTCGACCCCAAACGTGCCGAGGCCGCCCGGACCTACGTCGCCGCGGTCGCCGCCGAACGTGCTCAGACCGCCCGGATTGTGGAATTGATCGAAGCCAACAAAGGTATTCCCGCCGCCGGCGCGTTGTCGCTACTGCAAAACGACCCCCGGACGCAGGGGCCGAAGCTCTTCGCGCAGCACTGTGCAAACTGCCACAACTACGGCGCCCCAGGCGACAAGGCGATCCTAGCCAAAGAGGTCTCGGCGCCGGAGTTGTACGGCTTTGCCAGCCGGGAGTGGATCGCCGGGCTGTTGCATCCTGAGCGGATCAAATCGGACAAGTACTTCGGCAAGACCAAGTTCCGCAAAGGCGAAATGGCCGGATTCCTGGCGGAGATCCACGCCGACCTCGACGCCGAAGACGAGCAGTTCCTCAAAGAAGACCTCGCCAACGTGGTCGTAGCCCTCTCGGCCGAAGCCCAATTCCCCTGGCAGCAGAAGCAGGACGCGAAAGACGCCAGGCAGATTGAGCAGGGCCGGGAACTGATCTCGGACACGCTTGGCTGCACCGATTGCCATCGCTTCCGCGACAAGAAGGGCAGCGGTTCCCCGGACCTGACCGGCTACGGATCGCAGCAGTGGATTGCCGGCATCATCGCCGACCCGACCGACAAGCGGTTCTACGGCAAGAACAACGACCGCATGCCCGCCTACTGCCCCGCGGCCAGCGAAGCGGCGCAAGGGCCGCTGACTCCCCGTCAGGTCGAAATGCTCTCCACTTGGCTCCGCGTCCAGTAACTCCCAACCGCGGGAACACGTTCGCAGCTTGTAGTTGTCATGACAACTCTTCCGTTTCAGCTTCATACATCTCCGGCTACCCGAAACATTATGCCGCGCGACGACGCCAGGCGGCCACGGCCAATCCGGCCA
>JABMRB010000333.1 GCA_013202865.1 Candidatus Nealsoniibacteriota bacterium
CGGCCACTCTCTCCGGCACACTGAAAGATTTGACAACTTTACAAGCCAGACTGCGGGTAAACCTAAGCTTGACGGCCCACCCTACAAGAACCAACAATCTACCAACGAAAGCCCGAACCATGACCAAGGAATACGCCTTCGAGATGGCTACGGCCAATATCCGCTTTGGACCCGGGGTGACCCGCGAAGTGGGGATGGACCTGGGCGACATGGGGGCGAAGCGGGTGATGGTCGTTACCGACGCCAACCTCGCTAAACTGCCGCCGGTGGCTACGGTGCTCGAATCGCTCGAAAGCGAGAAGATCGAGTTCGCCCTGTTCGACCGTGTTCACGTTGAACCGACCGACGCCTCGTTTCAGGAGGCGATCGACTTTGCCCGGGCCGAACGGTTCGACGCCTTCGTGGCCGTCGGCGGTGGGTCGGTCATCGATACGGCCAAGGCCGCCAACCTGTATTCGACGTATCCGGCCGATCTGCTCGATTACGTCAACGCGCCGATCGGCAAGGGCCTGCCTGTGCCCGGGCCGCTGAAACCGTTGATCGCCGTGCCGACGACCGCCGGCACCGGCAGCGAAACGACGGGCGTGGCGATCTTCGATCTGGTCGCGATGAAGGCCAAGACGGGTATCGCCAGTCGCCGGCTGAAACCGACGCTCGGGCTGGTCGATCCGCACAACACCCGCACGCTGCCGCCGCTGGCCGCCGCCGCGACAGGGCTGGACGTCTTCTGCCACGCGCTCGAATCGTACACGGCCTTGCCCTACAACGAACGGGCCGGCGCCGAGCGGCCCTTGCTGCGGCCCGCCTATCAAGGCTCGAACCCGATTAGCGACGTCTGGTCGTTGGAATCGGTCCGCGTGGCCGCCGAGTTCCTGCCCCGGGCCGTTGAAGATCCCGACGACGAAGAGGCCCGGGGGCGGATGCTGCTGGCAGCGTCTTACGCCGGTATGGGCTTCGGCAACGCGGGCGTCCACCTGCCGCACGGCATGTCGTACCCGGTCTCCGGCATGGTCCACACGTATCGCCCGGAAGGCTACGTGACCGACGAGCCGCTGGTGCCGCACGGGATCTCCGTGATCCTCAACGCCCCGGCCGTCTTCCGCTTCACCGGCGAGGCGTGTCCCGAGCGGCATCTGCACGCGGCCGAACTGCTCGGCGCGGATATCTCCGGCGCCAAGGCGGCCGACGCGGGCAAGATCCTCGCCGACCGCGTGGTGGAGTTCATGCAGCGGCTGAAGATCCCCAACGGACTCAGCGCCGTCGGCTACACCCGCGACCACGTCCCCGCGCTGGTACAAGGCACGCTGCCGCAACACCGCGTGACCAAGCTCTCGCCACGCCCGGCCGGAGAAGAGGAACTCACGCGGCTATTTGAGGAATCGATGGTCGCTTGGTAGGGCGTGTCGTAGTGGTACAGGCGTCTCGCCTGCATGGAACCATGGGCAAACGCGATTTGCCAATGATCTGTGTCCCAGCTTGCCGTTTCTTGCGTCGGTCGTGAACACCGACGCGCGCACTGAAATCGAGTTTGGATACGATATCGCGAAACCTGACGCAGGTACCGAAATGGCGGGTGTAGTCGAAGTGACGGCGCACTCCGGCCGGATTCCGGTGACCGCGCGAATCAAAATGATCCTGCTCGGGTGTGGGCCACCTACGCGCGTTAGCGAGCAAGGCAATCCGGACGATGTAGAGGCGACTGACGCGTCCAACAGCTCGCTTCGAAACCGCCGGCCGTGCCCGCGATTTCTCCTGCTGCACACTGCGGCACCCCCCTGCGTAGCTATATTGTTTGCATGCAAGCAGTATCCTCCCCTTGATGTGGGCGGATCTGGCGGCGACAGTTTGTTTACAACAAACAGTAAGGCTAGAACCTCAAGAAACCTTAGGCACATTAACTCGTTATGCATCAATTACTTATGACAATAGACTGCGCCAGCAATCGGCGGAATCAGCGACTTGGGTTGACTCAAAGTAGTTTGTATGCAAAATATGTGGAAAGAAACATAAAGTGCGAGCGGGACGTGCCATGCCTGAGAACCTGAGCATTGAGAACCAAGTGATCGTGGGCCTGCGGCGGATCAGCCGAGCGATTGACCTTCATTCGCGGGTCTTGGTGCAGCAGCATGGCTTGACGGCCCCCCAACTTGCGGCACTGCAAGCGGTTGGCAAACTTCAGCCCGTCTCCGTGAGCGTGGTGGCCCGGTCCATTCACCTGAGCATGGCCACGGTTACCGGCATCTTCAACCGGCTTGAGAAGCGCGAGTTGGTGATGCGGTCCAGGAACGGGCCGGACCGCAGAACCGTTGCGCTCGAACTCACGGATGCCGGGACGCGGATGCTGGAGGCCGCTCCGTCGCTGTTGCAGGATCGCTTTCGCACCAAATTGGCCAAGCTGGAAGAGTGGGAGCAAACGCAACTGCTGGCGTCGCTGCAACGTATCGCTGCGATGATGGACGCGGAGGGGATCGAAGCTGCACCCGTCCTCGGCCCCGGTGATGTCACCGCACTGCCGGAAGATTTCTCACGCTACTTGGAAAAGGCCGTCAACCCTGCGGAGGAAACCGTACCGGCCGACGCTCAAGGTTTGGACGGCGAGAACAAGATTTCGTCTACCAGCCCTCTGGCGTGTGCGTTGGTTGGGGCGAAGGTGGGCGACAAGGTTGTGTTCCATCCACCTGGGGGCAAAGTGGAACTTACCGTACTCGAAATAGGACGCGACTGACCCCGCCGAATCCGGTTGGGGAGAGTTGCCATACACAGACTTGAAAGGAAGCCTACAATGCCATTCAAGCCCGGCAAACGAATACTGATGATATCGACTCACGGCTACGTTTCGGCCACCCCCGAATTTGGGAAACCTGACACCGGGGTCAGGTCGTCTACGTGCTCGAACTCTCCAATTGCCTAGCCCGCCTTGGTTATCGCGTTGACATCTTGACCCGCCGTTTCGAGGGTCAGCCCGCCAACGAACGGGTCTCCGATAGGGTACGCATCCTCCGATTCCCTTGTGGCGGAAAGGGCTTCATCCCGAAAGAGATTCTCTGCCACTCGATCCCCGAGTGGGTGAGCAATGCCCGGCGTTTTATCACGTCAAAGAAGCTAAGATGTGCGTTCATTAACAGCCACTACTGGGACGCTGGCTTGGCCGGACAGGCGTTGGCCCACCATCTGGGCATTCCGCACATCCATACCCCACATTCCATTGGGGGTTGGAAACGAAACAACATGGACGGCGACCCGGAGGAACTGGAGCAGACGTACAACTTCCGCCACCGCATCCGTGAAGAAAAGGTGGTCTATGACGAGTGCGACGTCTTGGTGGCCACCACGCCACAGCAACGGGACATCCTAACAAACGGGGACTACGATGTTCCCCCGGACAAGATTCGCGTGATCCCGCCCGGCTACGATGACACGCGATTCTTCCCCGTCTCGTTGGCCACCCGGCAGGTACTCAAACAGGAACTCGACATCGAAGGCCGAGTTATCCTAGCGTTAGGACGCATGGCGAAGAACAAAGGATACGACCTGCTCTTGCGGGCCATGCGGCCGGTATTCAAGCGAGTAGACGACGCTCGGTTGTTGCTGGCAGTTGGCTCCACCGAACCGACCGAAGACGAGGCAAGGCAGATCGAAGAATTGAAGCAGTTAGCCGAAGAGTTAGGTATCCGGGATCGCGTGTTGTTCCGTGACTACATTCCTGACGAGTATCTGGCCGATTACTACCGCGCGGCAGACGTATTCGCGCTGAGCAGCCGGTATGAGCCATTCGGGATGACCGCAGTTGAGGCAATGGCGTGCGGTACGCCAGCGGTGATAACCACCGAAGGTGGGCTGTGGGAACAAGTGGTCTGGGGACGGGAAGCGTTGTACGCGAATCCGTTCGACCCCGAGTCCTTCGGCCACGTCGCTGCAACTGTTCTCATGTATCCGCGCGTCAGGGACCAACTGGCCAAGTTCGGCTCCCAGAAGGCACGATTGCGTTTCACGTGGACGGGTGTGGCGCAGCAGCTTCTTCGGGTCTTGCAGAGCATGGAGTTGCCTGCCACCGAAGATTCTGTGGACGGTTTGAACCGAACGACTCCATCGGCTTCCAGGCTTGAGGTAGAGGAAGAACCGTGCAAGGAACACGCCTACTCATAAGCGACCTCGATGGGACACTTCTCGGGGACGATGAATCGTTGCAGCGTTTCGCCGACTGGGTCCATCCGCGTCGAACCGACGTGCGGCTGGCGTACAACACCGGGCGCTTCTACGCGTCCGTGTGCGATCTCGTCGCCTCCACGCCGTTGCCTCCGCCCGACGCCGTTATCGGCGGGGTCGGAACGGACGTCCGGTTATTTCCCGACGGCGAGAGAGTAGACGGCTGGCCGCGATGTCTGGGGCCTTGGGGCCGACCGGAGATCCGGAGTATTTTGGCCCAATACCGCGAATTGGAGCCACAGCCGGATGAGTTCCAAGCCGAGTTCAAGCTGAGTTATTACGCGCCGGACCTGGAGTGCGGCTTTCTGGTGGAACTCCGGCGGCGACTGGCCGCGTCGGGTCATGTCGTGGAAGTCGTCTACAGTTCAAATCGCGATCTGGACATTCTGCCCGCCGGGGTCGACAAGGGATCGGCTGCGGCGTTTCTGGCATCCCGGTTTGGCCTGCAGCCCGGACAAGTCTTCGTTGCGGGCGACACGGGGAACGATGCCTCGATGTTCAGGCACGGTTTCCGCGGAATCGTGGTTGGCAACGCGCACGCTGAGCTAAGATCGCTCTACTCGCCGGACGTCTACAAGTCCGACCGGGCGTATGCCGAGGGTGTACTTGACGGGATGCAGTATTGGCTGCAACGGCGGCCCGGAGCCACCTATTGAAGTACGGACTAGAGGGAATCGCGGCAGGCTAATCACACCTGCGACCCCAGAGAATCCGGATCCAGATTCAGATCGTGGCAGGCTTGCAGGAAGCTGGCGGCCGTCCACGCCTGAAACGCCTTGCCCATGGGGCGCCCAGTGACGCCATGATGCCACTCGTTAAACTCCCATTCCTGCGAGACGCCCTGGGAGCAAAGCCTTGCCAGCTTGACATGTTCGCGCCGGGCAAGGTCGCGCATCCCCAGCTTGTGGATATAGCGTACCCAGAGCCCGCCGATGAAGGGCCAAATCCCGCCGTTGTGGTAGTGATGGGGCAGGTTGAGTAGATTCACGATGAAATACTCCCGCCACTCCGGGTCGCCGGCCTGCACCGGCGGATAGAGGTTCTGCACCGGACCAGGCTCGTTTACCCCCGATCCCCACAAGAATCGGAACGTCATCATCGCCCGTTCCTTGTCCACCAGCCCCATCAGGTAAGCCAGTATGTTGGCGTAGACATCGCATCGCCAACTGTAGTTGAAGGGGGAAATCTGAGCCACCAGATAGCGCGTGTCGCCGAGAGCGAATTGAACGTCGCTGAAACTCGGAATCCCCTCGGTTTGCTCCGGAGCCGTGGAGGGCCAGAAACTCCTCAGGATCACCTTGCGGACATGCTCCGACCAGCGTTCGTAGTCCGCGGCACGGTCCTCGTCGCCAAGGTGCCGCAAGATGCTGCTGTAGGCGATCAGGCAGCGGTGCCAAAGCACTTCGTCGTAGAGCACGTGATAGCTGCGGGCAAACAAGTCCATCCAGTCGCCCGCCTCCGGTATCTCCAGCATGCCGCAATTGTTGGAGTCATGCGCGCCAAGCCAGTCCATCGCCTTTTGCAAGGTCGTCGCGTGATCCTCGACAATCGACCAGTCACCGGCTTCGTAGCCGAACCGCCAGGCCGCGATGATCACCCAAAGCCCGCTGTCGATGGACGTGATTCCACCCACCCCGGCATACTCCGGCTTTCCGTCGTCAATGCTCACGTAGCCCGGAAGTTGGCCCGTGGGGGATTGAGCCTCCAAGATCGTGCGAAGCGTCGCCGCCTGGCAGGTCCGAATGTCCTCATCCTCGATGTCCAGCGTCCAGACGATCGTCTTGGCGCCGTCGCGCGCCCACACCGCCCTGTAATTGGCGTCGGTGCCGTAGACTTTGTTGTCGGCCAGCGAGCAGGCGGAGAAGCCCTTGGGCGTGATATTGCGGCGAAGGGCTCCCAGCGCCTTCTGATAGGCAAGCTGCAAAAGGGCTTGCTCTTCGGAAGACAACTCCTGATATTCACTGGGGTCGAAGAGGATACGTTCTTTCATGGTAGCCTATGCTCTTTCGGGAACTCCACGCAATCCGAGGGAACTTGCCTGCTTCTGTATACTATACCGCGCCAAACGAAGCACAATCTAATTGAAACGTCACACCAGCGGAACCGGGGCCGCAATCGGGCTTTATCGCGTAAGTCTGGCCGCGCGGGACGGCCCGACCGCTGCCAGATCGCGCCCTGGAAAACCTTCCTTTGCCGGTGCAGAACCTCCGCCGGCCGTTTCCAAGCGTAACTGCAGGTCGGCGAATCCCAAATTGCCGCCTCGTAATCAAAGTCCCGGATACTCGTGAAAATGGGGCGCGAATGAGATGCGGCCGAAGGCAAATATGCCACCCCCCCTAGGCGGGGTGAGTCTTGCCGATGAGAAGCTGCTCCTTTCCTGCGCAGGTGACGCACAACACCCGCACGCTGCCGCCGCTGGCCGCCGCCGC
>JABMRB010000334.1 GCA_013202865.1 Candidatus Nealsoniibacteriota bacterium
AAATGCATTGGCCCCCATGGGGGCCAATGCATTCCTGCCGGGAGAAGAGTGAGGAACCAGAAACACGTAGTTGTCGCTAAAGAAAACAGGTAGTTGTCGTCGAACACCAGAGGTCCGTTCGGAAGAAATTGCCTCGCGGAAGAACGCAAGGAGCGTCCGTGGGCGCCGTGTAGTCTGAGAAGTACTGGGGCGCAGTCCAGCAATCACTCAGACAACGGTGGTAAAAGAGTGGTCAGACCTTTAAGGACTTCGGAACCGAATCGGCAGTACCGGTCACTTCTATTCGGTCTGGACATCCGCCTGTGTTTGGATAGGAGTCACGTCATCAGAGGCGCTAGCGTCGCCGTCATCCGCCCACGTATTGATCAATAGGCTGATGTATTTGATTTGATAATAATAGTAGTTTCGTCTCGCCGCGCAGATTAGCGCGGCAGCAAGGCAGGCGTAAGTCAATACGCCCAGCACTAGGGCTGTGATCATGACGAGCAAGCTCGCCTGTGCATGGTTCTGCAGGACGATCAAGAACGCAATCGCGCCGGGGAACGAAAAGGTACCGCAAAGAAGGAGGTTAACCTGGAATTCCAAGTAAGGCCAGAAGCTATCCTTTACGTAGAGAACCTTTTCCAGGTCAACTTTGTGGAGCATTAAGGCCCTTGCATTGACGTGCTTCCGGAACACCTCTGCCCGATCAGACGACCACTGGCGCCGCCCCATAACATCTTCAATGACGTCGCGCTCGAGATTCGATTCAAGCTCGCAAATAGCTCTGTGATTCTCGCGGAAATGTCGCACTATGAGCCAAGGTATTAGCAATAGAAAATTTACCGTGTTAGACAAGCCACCCAAGATGACAGAGAACGGGATCGCGAAGCCTAGAAACGCCAGTGGTTCTTCCTTTATGAATGAGATCATGGGTGAATGATTGAAGACACAGAGCGATAGCAAATCCACGTAGAACGAGACACCAAGGAGCGCAATGAATCCCGGAAGGAATGTCTTGATCAACTGCCCGAAGCTGAATGATCCGATAAGATCCATAACAGAGTACCTTCAGTTGCCGGCGATTTAGTGCGCGCCTGCAATAGGTCGCGTGTGGCTTCCATCCATCACGAAAGCCTTTCGAATCTCGATTGAGGGTCTGCGGAGTGAGCTGTCTCTTCAGCTGCAACACTTCCAAGATCCACAGCCGCATCTGCCAGACACGACTCCAGAGTGAATGTTGCTGCTTCAAACCAAATGTCGTCAGGGATGAGGTCATTAAACCATGCTAGGGCTTCATTCGCCATTTCATGATAAAGCCGTAGCCGTTCATGCACGGGCATCTTGCCAACCTCGCAGCGATACAACTCTAGCAAGGCGTTTTCTCTTGCCCAGTAAGCAATGTCATGTTGCCGATACCTCGTTATGATATCACCAAATCCGTCAGTATCAGCAAAGTGCCGTTTCGCCACGGTTCGATGCACCCATTGATAGAATTGGTTGGCAATGATCGCCGTGTTACGACAGGTCGCCGGGTATTCAGCCAGTGCGGGAATCTGCCCTTTATACCATTCCCAGTTGTGATCGTAGATATCAGTAATGCTGTGGAAATTCTCGTAGACGCGTTTCGCGTCGCTATTGCGTCCTTCGAGCAGATCCCGAACAATCATGATTTCACGGCGCGGGCTTGTCGTTAGGGGGATAGGACTGTGTTGCTTCAATTTGTCACCACCGACTATCTGAAGATCCGCCCCAAAAACCAAATCATCCTCGGCGCCAGCGCTGAAGATGGGATCAATTCCTCCGGATAAAGCCACCAGCTTTGGGGAAATGGCATAGTTGCGCCCAATCGGCATGATCCCGTCAAGATTCAGGTGCCTCGGAGACATACCCTGTCCTAAGTGAACGCTTTCGCGAATGCGGGTATAGGCATCCAGAAGCGGCGCGATCTTTACCTCCTCGGGATAGTGGACAGCGCCTTGCACGAAGGAATCGCCAGTGGCCGAAAACACTGCATCGTAGGAAAGCAAATAGGAAACTGGAATGCTCAGCATGTCACCTTCGTTGGATACGATGAAGTGATTTGCTCTGACGTTGGTGGACATAAGGAAACAGTGCAGGCAGTAATCCATTCCGTACTTGCGTGCCCTGGAAAGCCCTCCTTCACCGGGCCTGAACTGCTTTGCCAGCAAATGGACGAAGGGATAGTCTCGCTGCAAGTCAAGCACGCTATCGACCGACTGGCAAAAGACGTCGTAATCGCGGGCCGATTTTGCGGAGCCCGGTTCTGGAGTGAAATTGACGACATAGCAGAGCACTAGGTCGGTGGCAGAAATGCCAAGTTGACCGCCGTACATTTCCGCTATTCGGCGTAGGTTAGCAAGCTCGTTGTAGCAGACAACAAACACATAGTACTTCGCGTGGTTCCGAATTCGCCTAGCGTTGACGGTGTAGAAACCATTCAATTCATTTCGATAGTCGCAGGGCTGCGAATACAGGTATTCCCTCGCACACTCCGCAGGGGATGGCGACGCTGAAGTCCACGCCCGTCGGCGAGTCGGGTCATACGCCAAAGCGGGTTGCATCAGCGAGAGTTCGAGGATGAGAGCTTTTTTGTGATCCATGTTGCAGTATATGAGAGTAACTGTTCGGCTGAGTCCGTGCCACGCAGCATCAGACATTCCGGCACGTTGTGAACCGCGTGTTGGCGGTAAAAATGAATCAATTGTTCAACAAAATTTCTGTTGCTCATGGCAACCTCATCACCCCTGCACGCTCCTAGCTCGCGGCAAGCGAGCCAGGAGCTGCGTCGCCGGGAGCATGTTTCCCAGTCAATGTCGATCACGATGGTTGGAGGAGTCGGCAGGAGGCCTCGGCTAACGGCCTCCTCGATGCTCTGCTTATGCCGGGCGAACGATCCAATCTTGAATACTCTTTCCCGTGCGTAGGTGAATGCCAGAGATGACAAATGGCTTCGATCCATAACGACAACGGGATTGACCTCAAGTAACTGCTTGGCGCAGCGATACCTCCGGATCTCCTGCTCCAAGAACCAATGATCGCTCTCGCAGGCTTCCTCATCGGTCTCAGGAAACGGCGGAAATCGGATGCCTCCATCGAACTTGTCACCCAACTCGTATAGTCTGTGGTAAGCGAAGTGCTGTGCCAGGGAACGGCATAATGTTGTTTTCCCTGCATAGGAGATTCCCTCTATCGCCACAAGAAAGTTCATGGGCCGCCCACTCCGTTAAGCCTGAAATCGCGAGTTAGCCAAATCGGTTCGCTCGCTCCGCGTCCGAGAACTGATAGGCTTCTCAATCCCCGCCGCCCGCCTAAACTCACATTTCCCATTTGGATTCAGCCTGACATTTCCAAGCATCGAATGTTGCCGATTCTAGCATCACACCGTCGCAGAGTCCAGCTTTCGACGATTTCCCCGACATTTTGTGGCCGCCGCACGGCTATTCGCCTTCGATGTGGTACGTTCGGCAGGTTTTCTTGCATCAATCGGCTCGTTAGCACGTAGGT
>JABMRB010000335.1 GCA_013202865.1 Candidatus Nealsoniibacteriota bacterium
GGACCAGGTCTGGAGCCCGACACTGCCCGATCCGCAGCCCGACCCGTCGGCCCCGGCCACCGATCCCCTGCCGGCCCCGGCAGCCGATCCCCTGCCGGCCACGGACCCCTTTGCCGCCAAACTGCCGTCTTACACGCCGCCGCCGCCGAACACGTTCCTTCCGCCGTCCAACGGTCGGCCGATCGTCGCGCAACCGGCCATCCACGAGGAACCGGTGGTACCTGCGACGGCGAAACCCAAACCGACCGCCGTGGAGAAACCGCAACTCGACGTGCAGCCTCCCAAGGCAAAGCAGCCGGCCGATGTGGTGGACCCGGGCAAGCCGTGGTGGCCGTTGACGTTTGCCTTCTTCGGGCTGTTCGCCTCGCTAGGCGTCAACGGGTTCCTGCTCTGGATCGTCGCCGATTTCCGCAGCCGCTACCGAGCCCTGCTGCGGCGGATGGGCGACCTCGGCGTAGAGTAGGGTGCGTGCAACGCACCATTCGTAGGTCAGGGCTCGCCCTGACGTGGACACGATTGCGACATTTCGCTTGTCAGGGCAAGCCCTGCCCTACTACATCTCGTCGATCAACGTGCGGACGGATTCAAATACCAGTTTGGCGACCGCGGCACCCTTTCGCTCGGCCGGTTCCAGCCGGTAACGTCGCTTGCTTCCCGTCTTGTCGACCAGTACGACGATCTCCAGGACCGGTGGATCGTCACCGGAACGCCCGCACCGGGCCCGATGCCAGTTCTCCAGTTTGTCCACCGCCAGCTTCAAGGCGGCCTTGGCAACGGCCCAGGCAACCAGCGTGACGATCACGGTGGATACGCCCAACGGCGCGGCAAGCTTCTTGCCGACGGCTTGCGGCGCGCCCGGAGAGCATTCGGGCACCTCCACCAGTTCCAGGAAGAGTTCGTCGGCATCGGTCAGCGCGTCTCCCTCGTACTCGATCACGATCGTCCGGTTCTGCGCGGGCATGGATTCCTCTCCCTATACTATTTGTCCGTAAAAACGCCAAATCTGATCGTGGGCCATCCTCTCGAGCCGCAATAAGGCGTCCTTCTCCGGCTTGCCGGTTGGATTCATCACTCGCAGCAAGTCGGCCTTCCGGACGTTGTCGAAGAGATACACTCGGTCGGTGGCGGCGTCGTAGACGGCAAAAGAGCACTTGCCGTCCTCGTAGTAGATCTTCGCCCGGCGCCCGTTGGGTGCTTTGGGCGGAGCGATCAGGGCGTGACGAAACAGCGCCCAGCGGCTCGCCCGGCCCCAGGCCGTCGGCTGCTTGTCGTGGATTGCCAGTTGGCCGGGACGGTCTCGCTCGGCGGGGCGAAAAGACGCAAACGCGCCGGGCAGCCGCGGACCGTCGCCGCCGAAGACCACCTCCGCCTCCAACAGGGGGCCCGTGTGCTTGAGCGTACGGAGCAGTTTTTCGGTGGCTTCCTTACCGAGCGTGCTATTGCGGCGGGTTTCCGCCTCCCAGCGAGACAGTCCCGCGGCGCGTTTCGTGAGGCCCTGCCCGATCAACGGCAGTTCGTCGGCGGTCGGGGCGGTCGGCCCCTTCAGACCCTTCGCCCACCGGGCGATGTATGCCTTACGGTTGTGCAACATCCCCTGGAACGCTTCAAACTCCTCTTCGTTGTGCCGCTGCTCACGCGGTTCGAGCACAACGGCACCGAGGTTCTTCGGCAGAAGCTGCAAGATGCCCTCGGTATGGAAATTCCCGATGAAGATGAAGGGTACAACTTCCGGATCGTTCTTCAGGTGGAGTTGGATCTGTTGCGCCATGGTTGCGTCCCGCTTCAACGCCGGGAGAAAGACGTTCATCTCCGACACCCACGCGCGCAACGTCTCCAATTCGGCGGCCTGCGGATCGCGGGCCTGGAGCTTGCGGATTTCGGTTTGAAGGTCTTGGATCGACCGCTCGTATTCCTTCTCGTCGCGTGGTCCCTTTGCGACCAGTTCGGCTGCCCGCTTCACCGAGGGGAACTTTTCCGTAAGGTCTTCTTTCGGCAGCACTCGACGGGGCGTGCCTCCGATCAACTCGCGATCGTCTATCGCGTAGGCCGGCAAGTCGGTCTTCACCAGCAACCGATACGCCAGCGGCCCGTCGATCACGTGATCCCGCAACATCCGAAGGATCAGCGGATTACGTGTGGACGGGTCCGCGAGCAGCTTGTTGAGAGGGGCCATCGAGATCCGCCGGTCGTCGTTTTCGTAATCTCCTTCTACCAAGAACGAGAAGCGGAGACGGTCGCGGTTCGCCCGGCGGATCTCGTAAAGGCCGGCAATCAACTGATACTGCGCGAAAACCGACGAATGGGGCTCGTGGATGACCACGGCCATACGATCGACGCCGGCTTCGTCGAGGCGGTGCGATCGAACCGTGCGAAAGTATTCGAAGACGTCCGGCGGCAGACGCAGCCGACGACTGCCGAAAGTCAGGTCTTCCGCCTCCGTTTTGCGAAACGACAGATGATACACGGCCCCCTCGAAATCCTCATGCGTGCCGCGCCAGCAGTCGCGCAGCCCGCGGTCGACCGCCTCGTCGAGAAACGCGGGGAGCTTCTCCCCGGAGTGATCGCTGATCGGCTCCATGCGTTCTTCGTCCAACAGCCGGAGGAAGACCAGGCGTCCCTCGCGCAACGCGCCGACGATCGGGCGTTCCGTGGACTCCCGGACTGCCTTGAATACGTCGTCGAAAGATTCGCCACAGGCCGCCGCGGCAAACGCCATCAACGCGGTTAGCGCAAGCACAGTTCGGACAACGCGTGTGTAACCACTCATAATCGGACCTCCTGGAAAAATGGTGTGAAGTATTCGATCCTCAGAACGGAAATGCCCCCGTGCAGAGCGGCGGATACTGCTGCTCTTGCAGAAACTCCGAGACGCGGTCGACCAGCCGCCGCGCGTCTCGTCCCGTCTCCAAGCACTTTGCCCAGAGCAGCGGCCACATCCCCTCTTCGTGGCAGAACAGCGTCAGCAACGAACAGAAGTAGTCGAACAGATCTTCTTGGACCGGGCTTCCCGACACCCGGCCCACCCCCGCCCGAAGCAGTCGGGAACAAATCGACGGCCCGTCGAGCGGCCGCCTCGGGTCCCCGGCCGACTCGCAATGATACGCGTGAACCAAGCGCAGATGACGCAGCGTGCCCGGACCGAACACGCCGGGATCGATCGTGCCCGGCCGTCGCTCCGCCGGTGCGCACGTGACCCATCGGCCTTGCGCCACGTGGAAGTTGGCAAACAGGTATCGGACGCGTTGCCGATCGCGCAGCGTCGCCTCGACGCACTCCGCCGGAGGATTGATCAGATACCGGGCAGAGACCGGGCCCTCCGGACAGTCGCAGTCGATCTCCTGCAGCGTTTCCAGAACCTCGGTGACCAACTCCGTCGCTGCGCGAAGCGAGTCTCGGAGCGACTCCCGTTCACACTGCGGCAGCCCGGAAACGAAATGCGGATAGTCGTGGTTGATGATAAAAACGGACCGGCGCAGCACCCGCGTTGGATCCCGCAATTCGCGGGCGATGGCAACCCGGTCGACCGCGGTTTGCAGAAACGTCCGGCCGCTCGTCAGCCAGTCGACGTGATCCTGCTGCGAGAAGCCGCCGTATCCGGGATATCGCGCGAAATGGTCGACCGGCATGAGGAAGGCCCACGGCCGGGTAGCGTCCGCGCGAACGATCAGCGACCGGCTGCCGCCTACCCATCGGTCGTCGGTCCGCAGCAGAGGGAACGTCTCCGGCAACCGGCACCCGTGCTCGGAAGTCAAGAAGGCATAAGCTTCACGCGCATAGCGGCGCATGTCCATGCGGCGGTATCGGTCGAGCAATTCGCCGGCCGCATCGTCGTCGACGGCCCGCTCCACCAGCAGTCCCTCCCCCTCCTTTCGCCCGAATCGCACGCCGATGAACCAGCAGTGCCCGGACCGGTCCGACGGCTCGATCCAGAACACGTTCTCTGCGACGGCGGCGGTGGTTTCCAGAGTCAGCAGATCGGCCAGCGCGGGTAACCGTCCGCGGACGAACCGGGTCCACACCTCGGGCGACTCCGGGGCGAAAGTCAGGCTCCGCTGTGGGCCATCGAAACGCACCGAACCGGACGATCCATAGGAAACCCGGATAGTTGCCTCGCCGGGAAGCCCGCTGCGGCGGTGCGGCTCGGCAAGAGAGACGACCAGAAGATCTCCGTCGCCCAGCCCCGCGCAGGCCCGGTCAGCCGCACCGGTCGCGGAGATGGTAGCCACGCCCCGGTCGCACCGGTATCCGAAAGCGACAGTCTTCGGCATTCGACTACATCTCCAGACGCATCCTGTTGCAGACGCCGTGGCCACGCAGTCTAGCAGCCCGGGTGACAGGTGTTTGTCACCCCGGGCCGACTTGCCGGGAAAAAGAGGCGGCTCTCCCCTGAATGCGGGGGGGCTTGACCGGCGAGCGGAGTTCTCCTATGCTCACGTGCAAGCCGTTGAGGTCCCCAGCAGGGCCACTACGCCACAAACGATCCCGGTACACACCAATCGTAGGAGGACTGAGTGATGAGTCGAATGTTGAGTCTGTTTCTGATTGTCGCCATGACGGTCGTCGTCGTTGGCTGCCTTGCCGATCCCGCCGACACGCCGGCCAACTCCAGCGCCAGTGACGACGCACCCGCCCCCGGCGACGACGCGACCGATCCGGGTGACGATGCGACCGATCCGGGCGACGATGCGACCGATCCGGGTGACGACGCGACCGATCCGGGTGACGACGCGACCGATCCTGGTGATGACGCAACCGATCCTGGTGATGACGCGACCGCCCCCACGGACGATCCAACCGACCCCGGCGA
>JABMRB010000336.1 GCA_013202865.1 Candidatus Nealsoniibacteriota bacterium
CCAGACCTTGCCGTCGCCGTCGGCGTCGCCACCCAGGGCGATGAAGAGGTCGAGTTCCACAGAATTGACGACGAAACCGGTGGGATTCACGTACGTGACGTCCCTGAGGAAGGCACCCTGGCCGATGTGCGGGCCTGGCTCACCGGGAGCCGCGAGTGCCGGGCTGATGGTGTCGAAAGTGAACCCGGACGGGGCGTCGCCGATGGCTGCGCCCACCGTGTTGTCGACGATCGTTCGCGTGGCGTCGGCCCAGAAGTCGTTGGCGGCACGATCATCAATGCCGGCAACGGCAAGCGTGCCGCCAAGCTGCAGTGAAGCGGCCCCGGTGAGCACGATCTTGTCGGCCGGGGCCTCTTCAGCAGCCAGACTCACCTGGGCGTTGAAGATCGCCTCGCCGCCGAATACCAGTTCACCGTTACCGAGGGTCATCTCGGCGATGTCGTTGCCGACTTCAAACGCTGCGCGAACCTCCGCCTCGCCGTCGAGCGTTGTGCCGCCGGCGATACTGACGTCCTGGAACGAGTAGGCGGCACCTTGCAGGTCCAGCGCGGTCACGCCGCTTTCGACCGTCAGGTTGCCAAGGGTCACGAAAGCAGCTTCCGAAGCGATCTTGGCGTTGGCGGTCACCAGCAGGTTGGTCTCCCGCAGGTCCGCCGGCCAAGCGGGGTCGAGGACGCCGTTGAGCGATACCACGTCTAAGTGGGACTGCGTGCCGAGGGCGTCGGGGCCAAATCCCACGCGAATCGTCAGCGATTCGCCAAGGTGACCAGTGAGACTGGCATGGTCATACGTCCTGGAGAATTCGTCCTCCCACGTATAGGGTGCCGCAGCCGGATCTACCGAGGAACTGGGCGTGAGTGCTACTCCGTTGGCCAACAACTCGAGCACTACAGGAGTAACGGGGCCATTGGCGAGCATCGAAACCGTATAGGTCACGCCGCCCCCAACCGTAGCAAGAGGTGCGTCGGACTCGATCGCTCCACCCTGCCCATTGCCCCACTCACCACCGTTGGCCGTGTAATAATAGACCCCATCCGGGGCAGGGCCTTGGCCTGCTATAGAACCACAACCCTTCGGCCAAGTGTATGAGGGCGGCCACCCCGGGGTGTTGATCCACCCGGGGACATCGACCACGGTGCCTGTGGTGCCATCGGAATAGGCCGCTGTCTGACCACTTTCCATCGCTGTGTCTGGTCCTACGCCATTCGTCCAGCCGCCGCCGATGTCCGCGGTGATGGTCGTTGAGCCCGGTTGGTAGATCTCCTCGAAACTGCCGTTCGGCACGGGAATCACACCGCCCTCCGAGGAGAAGAAACTGATGCTGAGCGTGCTGTCCGGCTCGCTAACGATGATATTCGTCTGGGCCGAAAAGTCCGGGCTATGTGCCGCGAACGTGCCCGCATCGGTGCTGTAAGTCACGGTGCCGATTTGCAGGCTATCGGTAAGGTTCACCTGGCTTGCGCCGGTGCCGGCCGTACCGCCGGAGATCTTCAGATTGGCGATCTCTCCGCCGCCGGCCAGAGTGACGTTGCCCTCGGTCACTTCGACCGTGCCCGTCCCCTCAAGGGCGCCGGCAACGTTCAGACTGTAGTCGTCGGTCGAGCGGAGCGTCAATGTGCCGGCAGAAACCGTCACGCCGTTGGTCCCGCCGAGAGTTACGGTCCGCGGACCGGGCAGACCCGCGTCGCCGGTGCCGGCCGTCAGGGTGCCGTCGGCAACAACGGACAGGGCGTTGTCGTAGGTGACGTCCCCGGGTGCGAGCGCCCTGCTTGCCAGGACGATTTCGCCCCCATTGATACCCAGCCTCGCGGCATTGGCGCCGGAGCCGAACGGATTGACGGTTTCCTGCACGCCGACCAGGCGGCCTAGCCGAACCTCGAAGGTTGCGTGTTGCAGTCCGCTGCCGGCGCTGGCGTCGGTCAGTACCAGGTCGGTCTGGCCGCCCTTGGAGATCGTCACCGGGCCGGTCGAAACGACATCGATCTGGTTAAGCTGCAGCGCTACGTCGTGGTTGAAGCCCACCGTGCCGCCGCCCGGCGCGTCAACGGTCGTGCCCGTGAAAGTGATCCCGTCGGGAGCCCCCGTTAGCGTGACGGTCCCACTTTCCAGGATTAGTTTCCCCAAGTTGGCGGTGGATGCGGTTTCCAGATGAAGCGTGGCGTCACCGGCGGCCGTGAAGTCGGTGTCCGTCTCGCCAACGACGACCATCGTGCCGGCGGCGAGGATCAGGTTGCTGGCCTCAAGACTTGCGGCATGGAGCGTGATCGTGCCGGCATCCTCTTTGACGAGTTCCGCGCTTTTGGTGGGCGCGGCCGACAAGCTTGTCACGTCGAGGTTGTTGTCGGCGTACACGGCAATCGTGGCCCGGCCGTCGATGGTGGCCGCGGCAATCGACCCGCTGCCCGTGCTGAGTCGGGAACCGTTCTCCAGGGCGACCGTGCCGGCCGAGTTGATGCCGGTGGTAAGCGTCAACGCGTTGCCCGCGCCGATCGTAAGTTCTCCGCCGCTGATTCGCACCGACAAGGCGGCGTGGTCCGCCTCGACCCGCGGGGTGCCGCTATTGATCGCAGCCGGGGTCGTGGCGGTGGGGATAAGGGGATCGGGGTCCCAGTTGTTCGCGGTACCCCAGTTCCCGTTGCCGTTGCCGTTATCCCAGACCAACTCGCTGATGGTGTTAAGCGATACATCGTCGTAGCGGCTCTGGTTGCCGGTGGCTGAGCGACCGTGGCCCAATACAATCGTCAGAGATTCGCCAGCGTGGCCACTGAGACTGGTAGCGTCATAAGTCCGGGAGAATTCCTGCCAATCACCGCTGAGAACCGGATCCACCGAGAAAGTGGGCGTGAGTGCTACTCCGTCGGCCAACAGGTCGAGCACCGTAGGGAGCGCCGAACCATTGGCCATCATCGAAAGCGTATAGATGAGGTCGCTATCGACCGTACCCAGGGGTGCGGCGGAGACGATCAGTCCACCGGCCGGATTGCCCCAACCGCCACCGTTGCCCAAGTAAGCCATGGCCCCACCCTCGGTAAAGTTGTGTTGGGTTGATACAGAACCCTGAAGGTTCCCGAAACG
>JABMRB010000337.1 GCA_013202865.1 Candidatus Nealsoniibacteriota bacterium
AGGTCCACCTGGCGGGTGATGGTCTTTCCACCCTCAACGGCCTTCCCGGTCCACCAGTCATACCACTTACCGGCAGGCAGATAGACTTTGCGGACCGTCGCGCCCTTTTTGTAAACCGGCGCAATGAGTAAATCGCGACCCCAGAGGTACTGATCGCCGATTCGGCGAGCCTGCTTGTCGTTGGGGTAGTGCAGCCACAGCGACCGCATCATGGGCATTCCAGTCGCGCGGGCTTGCCACGCAAGTGTGTAGTTGTAGGGCAACAACTGATACCGCAGTTCGATGTATTTCTTGGCGATAGGTTCGACGGTGGGGTTGTTCAGTTCCGACTTCGGCGGGACGTAGCTTCCTTCACCCGGGCCGGGTTCGCTTAGGCCCCATGCCCAGGGAAGACGATTCTCCCACCCTCGACCATGGCACCGCATCAGCGAATTGAACGCGGCAAACTGCACCCAACGCAAATACAGCTCTGCGGTATATTCATTTTGCGTGTAGAACGCGCCGATGTCGGAGTTCCAGAACGGCGACACGCTCAGGGAGTGGTTGATGCCAATGGCGATATGGGTCTGGAGCGTGCGCCACGTCGTGAGCGGATCGCCCGGCCACATCCAACCGCCCCAACGCGCGACGCCGAGATAACCGTTGCGATGCAGGCTCCATGGACGCACGTTCGGCTGCTTCGAGAGCGCGCCCGTGTAGTAGAGTTCGTGCCGTTTCATGCGCTCGTGGAAATTGAACCAGTCCCCTTCGTCCGGCCACCATGCATCGACCCCGGCATCGACCAGGGCATTGTGCTCATCCCAGTAGTTTTGGATGTGGGTGTTGTCGAGCCGCTCACCCGGCTTGGGCGGAATCGTTCCCTGAATCGTTGCCAGACGGTCCCGATCCCAAGGAATCATGTGTGCCATCACCTTGACGTTGCGGTTGTGCATATCGGCGAGCACCGTTTTGGGGTTACGCTTAAACACCTTGGGATTGAACTCGAACGAGGGCTGGTGCTTGTTCCAGCCGCTCGGGCAGAAGCCTGTGCCCAGGTAGCAGACGCTGTCGAGAGGGATACTCTTCTTTCGGAAGGTGTCGATTACCTCAAGCATACGGTTTTCGTCTTCCACCGTGCGGTGCGATTGTTGGTAGCCCATCACCCAGCGAGGCGGTAGGACAGCCTGACCGGAGATGGTCGAGATATCTTTCATGAAGGCGGCAGGATCCTGTGCGTCAAAGACGAAGACATCATAGGTGCCCGGGATGAAGTACTCCGGCGGCGGCATGCCAATGCGTCCCTTGCGCTGCTCTCCTCGGCTGACCACGGTGCCAGGCGGAATGGGATCGGCAGGGATGAACGTTCCCGTCTCCGAGTCGCTGAGATCGATAGCGCCCCACGGCGTTGGAATGAACAGCCCCCATCCAGCCGTGCCAACCATCAGGGGCACCGGATTGTAGGAGCCATAGGTGCCCGTCCCGTACCACGGGGTCATGGGATGCAAACGTCCGCGACGGTCCAGCTCGATCTTGTCAGTGCGCCAGGAATCCCCGGTCTGCTTAGGCCCGCCTTCGCCCATTCCCAGAACCGGCTGGTCATCCAAAGCAAAGGACATCTTGCCGTCCGGCGTAAACGTGATCTTCTGGACAGGTTTGTTGTCCGACGTGGTCACGAGGACAGACAGCGGCTTGCCTTGCACGGTGACGTTCAAATTGCCAACTTTTGCGCTGACTGGCTTAAAGTCTGAATCGAGTTTACGCAGACTGATGGCCGGTTCCGGATAATTTCTCTCGATCAGGGCAGGCGTGTAAGGAAACGTATCCTTGAAGTCGAGCGGTCGGATGGTGACGCGAACACCGGCTTCCCCGGCGGCGCGGATATCGAGCCGCGCCGCACCAAGATCCGCGGTCTTTGCCACCCACTTCGGGTCGATGCCGCGAAACTGGGCAACCGATTCCTTCGGAGCGTTGGCGGCGCTGTTCTTCAGATCACCGTCGAGCTTCCACCAGCCGGCAAGGCCGTCGACGGTGGCTTTTCCATCGGCCAGGGCCAACTTCTTAATCTCGTCGGCCGACAGGGCCCTGTTGTAGATGCGCACATCATCGATGCCGCCGGTGAAGTACTCCTCGGATCCCTTCGCGGAGCCGATGTAAGCGGGAGCCTCGCCCGAGGTCATCATATCTCCGGTGGCCTTGGTCGTTCCAATCTCCTTGCCATCCGCGTAGAACCTGAGGGCTTTCCCATCGTACGTCGCACAAACGAGGTGCCATTTCCCGTCGAGCAGTTTTGGACCGGCCAGCGGCACTCCGTAGTCGCTATACTTCCCGCCGATCCCCAGGCCGAAGCACAGGCAGTGCTTGTCTTTGTACTGGCCGAGCGCGAGCAGCGACCTGGCGTCTCCGTCTTCCTTTCTGTAGATCTCCTGCCACCACCAG
>JABMRB010000338.1 GCA_013202865.1 Candidatus Nealsoniibacteriota bacterium
GAAGTACGGGTTCCTCTCCTCTGTTCAAACGGGTATATAAAGGCTGATTTTCTCCGGCAATTCGCACGGCCGGAATAGAGAAGAGGAACCCGTACTTCGTGGAATCATGGGCAACATACGCTTCAGCCGGATGAACCATCTATAAGAACGAGCAAGCTGCTCTGAAAGGCTAACGGCAAATCGGCCGGCAACGTCGATTCCACGTCGTCCGCACACAGAAACAGCCGCCGGGCACGCCACGGCGGCGTTCCCGACGGCTCTGTGCTTCACAATTCGTCTTTCCCGCACTGCGGGCAGATCAACTTGTCAGCCTAGGTAAGGCTTGCGATCAGGTTAGCCGTCTTGTCAGCCGCCGAATTGCCACCCTTGGACGACCTTTTCGCATTGGCCTTGGCGTCCAGCACGTCCATCGTGCCGATTGCGGCGATTGCGGCGTCGTTGGCCGATGCGCTCTTGTTGTCCATGGTGATCTCGAAGATCGTGGTCGTGCCGCTAATCTCGTTGGCGGTGACCAGTAGCGGCGTTCCCGTGGGGCTCTTGCCGGCCGGAATGAACTTCAGGCCTTCCGGACCGAGGTCGCCGGCAGCCGGGTTGGCTGGGTTGGCTACGTCGTCATTGTTATTTTCAATAGTCGGATCAGCGTCGAAGTTACGGTTGTTTACGTAACTCTGGAAGACCGGGGCACTGGGGTCGGTGATGTCGTAGATCATGATCCCACCTTGCCGCTCCAGGCCGACAAACGCGATCGTCTGCCCGCCGATCTCACCCAGCACCACGGCCTCAGGCTCGGGACCCTTGTCATCGCTGCGGGCATCTAACTCACTCTCGTCGTTTGAGGAGTTGAAGAAATCCGCAGTGCCTCCCCGGTCCGGGTCGGCCATGATCTCCTCGAAATCGCTGCCGCTGTCGAAGACAAGCTCGCCGCCGGCCGTGAAGATTGAGAAGGATCGGGTACCGTACGAGTAGAGTTCGTGGTAGCAGCCGTTATTGCCTCTTTGGTCGGAGGGGACCGCGGTAGTAACTTTCAAACGCCCCAAGTTTCCGTCTGCTTGGAGGTCTTTTCGCCCAAACTGGGCAAAGATCGGCCCGCCCAGCAGTAGATCTTTCACACGTGCTTCTTCACTGAAGCCGTCATAGTCGCGTGCGTCGCCCTCATTGGCCGTGACAACGTAGGTTTCACCGCCCGTCTCGTATACAGCGATGCCGTCCGGCTGATACATTCCCTTGACCGGCCAATTGGCAATGTTGACCACCTCGTCCTTGTCACTCGCGTCGAGCCCGTTGCCCGGAAGCAAGTGGCCTTTGAAACCGAGCGCCTCGATCGAGGTGAACTCGCCGCTGGCAACATCCAGAATCGCGAGCGCGTTGTTCTCCTGTAGCGCGACCCACGCCGTCGTCGAGTCGGAAGAAACTGCGATGTACTCGGGCTCAACGTCTTCGGCAACACTAGCGCCGGGCGCGAAGATGCGGACACCGGCTGCCCGGAGTTCGTCCACCTGATCATTGAACGCGCTGAAGTCGGCCGTGGTGACCGTGGCGTCTAAGGCCCCGTTTGAAACATCAATGATGCTAACGGACCCCTCGGGGTCGATCGTATAGTCGTCGCTTGGCTGGCCTTCGTTGGCCACGAGCACTTTTGTCCCGTCGGGCGTAAAGGTGAGCATGTCGGGGCACGCGCCGACCTCAATGGAGATAATGAAATCGCCGCCGGTGGTGAAGAATTCGACGGTGCCGAGGTCCGTCTCGATATCGGCCTTCACCGCCACGGCGACCAGCCCGTCGTATACGGCCACACTCGTGGGACCTCCAGCCCCTGATACGTCAAGCGGGGCGACGTCGCCATCGAGGTCCGGGGCAGTCGGGTCGCTGATGTCCAGCACGTCGATCGCATCGGCGTCTCCGTTGACTACGAAGAGCCGCTGCGTGTCAGCGTCGTACGCGACGATCTCTGAGGCACCTTCGTCGAAGACACCGGTCGCGTAAGTTCCGATCGGGTTCATGCCGATCGACAACATCCGGCGGTCTTCCAACGGCTCGAACCGGAATGGGCGGTTTCGCCGGTGCGCCTTGGCGGCGTGTTTCTGTGCAGTAGGCCCTCTGCGACGAAAACGGGGCATCGAAAAGAGTTTCATGCTTCGCTCCTCAAGAAAAAGGTGTGATGTTGCGAGCCGAAAAAGTAGCCGTTCAAGGCCCGGCCACGCCGGGCAACCTTCCCAAACGGCACTGCCCCAGAGTTTAGCTGAGATGCCGGGCGTTGCAACGGTTTTCTTGCCCCCCCCCAAGAAATCCCAAATTTCTTGGGAATCGGGCCAGAAATCCCTCGCCAGTGACTAGATTTGGGCCGAATTGGGCTCCCGAGCAGCCCGCCCTTGCCAGGCTTACCGCCTCCGCCGCCGCCCCAGTACAACCAGTCCAGCCAAGCCACCCAGCAGCATCACGATCGTACCCGGCTCGGGAACGGCCGCCGC
>JABMRB010000339.1 GCA_013202865.1 Candidatus Nealsoniibacteriota bacterium
CTATTTAGCCCGCCGTGAATACACGGCGGGGAGGTGGAGTGGGGAGTATTTTGCTTGTGAAGATTCCCCCGGGTGTGTTCACCCGGGGCTAAATGAGGTGGCGAGTATTTAGCCCGCCGTGAATACACGGCGGGGAGCGTGGAGTGGGGAGTATTTTGCTTGTGAAGATTCCCCCCGGGTGTGTTCACCTGGGGCTAAATGAGGTGAGGACTATGGCTTCGGTATCCATTCCTTTATTGCTGAGCGAGGTGACCGGCGGCGTGCGTCAGGTGGAAGTGGCCGGCGCGACGGTGGGTCAGATCGTTGACTCGCTGGAGGTGGCACTGCCGGGTATCCGAGCGAAAATGCTCAGCGACGGCAAGATCGTCCCCACATTAGCCTTCACAGTCGACGGCAAGATCGCCGCCGCCGGGCTCGACACGCCCGTGGGGCCCCAATCCAAAGTGAACATCCTGCCGGCCTTCGGCGGCGGATGAGGAGATTTGGGATTTATGATTTGGGATTTGGGATTTGGGGTGCGTCTTTCTCGATGGCACGTTCCCGGTTCTTAGCCTGCGCCGCCTGCCGGGCCACGCCGGCGGCTAACTCGTGCATTTCGCGGACGTTCGGCCAGCGGTGGACTAACTCTTCGGCGCACCGCTGCGCCTCGGGCCAACGCTCCTGCTGCGTGTAGAGGATCGTCAGCGCGTAGAGATAGTCGGGCTCGCCGGGGGCCAGACTGCAAGCGGTCTTCAGCGGGCCCTCGGCCTCGTCGCGGCGGTCGAGATGCTGTAGCGCCAAGGCGTAGTTGTAGTGCATCCGCGGGTTCTGGGGCGAAAGACGCGCCGCCTCGGCCAACTTCGTGGCGGCCTCTTCGAGTTGCTCTTTGTCTTCGGTGTTCTCGGCCAGCAGCAATCCCAGTGAGTAGTGAAGCTCGGCCATCTCCGGTTCGAGCTCGATCGCCTTTTGGAACTCCTGGATAACCGCCTGCTTCATTCGCTCGGCCTCCTTGGGCCGGTTTCGCGACAACAACTGCTGCCGCTGTTGATCCAAGAGCATAGCGAGATTCACCCGGGCGGGAATGAACTCGGGATCGAGCCGCAATGCCGTCTTGTACTTCTGCTGAGCCCGGTCCAACTGCCCGAGGTTCCCCAGCACAACGGCCATGTTCAGATGCGACCCCGGTTGGTCGGCCAGGGCCTCTTGCCCGACCATGTATTCGGCGAGCGCCGCTTGAAACGCCGCGCCAAACCGCTCCGACGACTCGATCTCGGGCGCTGCCGAGAGAATCCTCACCGCGTCGGCGCGAACGGTCCGTAGCGGATCTTCCAGCATGGGGCCCAGCCGTTTGGTGAGTTCCGGGTCGCGAAGGTCCTGAAGGCACTGCACGGCGGCGGCGCGGACAATCGCCTCGGGATCGTCCAGCGCACGCAACGCGGCCGTTCGACCGGTCGCGGTCGGGTAGTTGGCCAAGAGAAGAATCGCCGTGGCACGAACCATCGCGCTGGCGTCCTTCCGCCGGGTGAGCGCCTCCAGGGCGGTTTCGCCCTTGGGGTCTCGTCGCCGCCCCGCATCGATCGCGTAGGCAAAATGCGTCGGGCCCTTACGCTTGCCGTACCACTGAAGCAAATAGTCCTCGGACCATTGGGCACTCTTATCGTCGTGGCATCCGGGCGTATTGCAGGCGTTGGGGATATCGAGCCAGATGCTCAAATCGGGCCGGGGATTCCGCATACTGTGATCGCGACGCGGATCGACGACCATGTACTTCGTCTCGGCCATGTGGCACTCGACGCACCGCGTACCCGGCTTCGACGAGTCAGGATGATGATGGTGGGCCGGCGTGTCGTACTTGCCCGCCGGGTGCGTACCTATATGGCAACCGGTGCAGAGCCGGTTATCGATCGGCGCTCCCCAGGGATCGTCGGGCTTGGCCGTTTTCACCCGGGCGGAGTGCGGATCGTGGCAATCGGTGCAGCGGACACCCTGGGCGTACATCTTGCTCTGGATGAACGAGCCGTAGACGTAATCCTCTTCGAGGATCTGCCCGTCGGCGTAGTAGAGGTTCGAGTCGAGCAACTGGGGGGCGTAGTGGTCGAGCAGTTTGTCACCCGCCTTGAAGCCCGGGTAGACCGCCCGCCGCCGCGCATGGCACGGTGCGCACGTCTCGATCTCCACGTGCGAGTCCTGGCTCTTGAGGTTCGGCAGTCCGTAACCGATCCGCCGATCCCACTTGAACAGGCCGATCGAATCGGCCAGTTCGACGTGCAAGCTTCCCGGCCCATGGCACGTCTCGCAGCTCACGTCGATCTCTTTGAACGTTGTGTTGTAGGTGTCGGTCTTCAGGTCGTAGTTCTTCTGCAAATCGGTCGAGTGGCACTCGGCGCACATGTAGTTCCAGTTCTGCAGCGCCCCGGTCCAGTGCAGCACGTCGCCGGCGGGGATCGGCTCGGCCGGATAGAGATGGTACCACCGCTTCCCCACGGTGTCCCAGGCGATCGGCAGGCATTGCACGCGACCGTCGGGCAGTTCGATCAGGTACTGTTGCAGCGGCTGCACGCCGAAGACGTACTTGACCTGGAAATCCTGCATCCGCCCGTCGGCCCCGTCGGAGTGAACGAAGAACTTCTCGCCACGGCGGAAGAATCTCGACGTCAGCGCGAATTCGGTGGAGACTTCGCCGGCCTCTTCCAGCCGGCAGATTGCCCTGGTGATCCGGTCCTGGGCCTCGGCCACGTCGGCCGGCCGGACCGTCTCGGCGTCGTCGATGGCCCCGGACGTCTTCGCGGCGTCCGCTTCCGGCATACTGCCGAGAATCCGTGCCGAGAGTTCCGCTTTGGCGTCTTTCAGAGCGGTTGCCCAGGGCAGGTCCTTCGTTTTCTGAAGCACGATGCGGAGATGGTCGTCGGACAGCTTACCGAGGTCCTCGAAGGCGACGTGCGTAAACTCGCAGTCGTCAAAGTCACCCAGCACGGTCTCGGCCGTGGCATGGTCCATGGCCCGATCGTGGTCCGAACCGGCCCAGAGCCCGGCCTCTTTCTCGTGGCATCGGATGCACTGCTGCCGGCCCACGTACGTGGCCCGTTCACCCGCAGGCACACCGATCCACCAGTCGGCGGCCAGCAACGCGGCGCCCGTGGCTAGCAGTATCAACAGCAAGAGAAGGAGTCGGCGCAACACGGTCTACTTTTTGTCGGCGATCACAAAGGTGCAGCAAGGGGCCCCTTCCAGACGGCAGGCGGTCCGGCGCATCGGGCGGCCGACCACCTGCGTCAACAACTGGAGGTCCACGGCGCAAACCAAACGATTATCGTCCAGCATGCTAATGAACTGGCAGCTTCGCCTGCGCAGCACGAGTTGTTTGCCCTCACGGGTCGCCTCCACCAGCCCGCCCTCCTTACGCAACAGCTTGGCCAGTTCGCGGAGTCGCTGCTCGGGTTTGGTCGATTTCATTTTCCGCTTGTAGTGATCGGCCAGAGACCGCACGACCCGACGGAGAATCTGCCGCGTCAGCTTGCTGCCACCGACCTCCTCGATGGCACTCCACATGGCGGGCACGACCAGGCTCTGGCTATTGGGAAACAGGGACGTCAGCGAGGCTGTCGTGGCGGAATAGAGATGCCGCGGGCGCCCCCGTCCCGTCGGCGGCTGCCTCTTACGCTCGATAAGACCTGCTAGCAACAGTTCGTTGAGTTGCTCGGTGATCGCCGTGCGAGTCACGTCCGTCGAGTCGATCAAATCCTGGACGGTCTGCGGCGGCTTGCCCACCAGCAGGTTCATCATCCGCATCCCGGCCGCACTTACGGAAGGATTGCTCGCCACGTTCCCATTCTGTCCCAAGACATCCTCCCTTCAGGCTCTGCGTACCGTATCTTGCAGCCTCTCACCCATCCCCTGATGATAGCGTCCGCGGACCGAACTGACAAACCCTTCTCGCCGGCACCAAGCCGGGCGGACACGGCACGGGCTCTCGTTTGCTCTGGACGCGGCAGTTTAACTGCTTGTGGCACAACGACTTACGGCTAGTGGCTGGCAAGTATTCACCCAACGCGTAGCCGGATTCGCAAGAATTCAGTTGAATGCGGCTGCGACTGAATTCTTGCGAATCCAGCCACAATCCAGAACTACCGACGGTCTGCCGTTTCCGGCCGATCGTCGGCCATTGCCAGTCGCTGGGCGATCGGGGGATGGCTGTGGAATAGCAACACGTCGAGCCAGTGCGGATCGGGGTCGTCCTTGTTCAGCTTGGCCAGCTTGCGAAAGGCCGAGATGAAGGCATCGTGCAGGCCGGTCCGTTCGAGCGCGTAACGGTCCGCCTGTCGCTCGTAACCACGACTGATGAAGTTCTGAATCGGTTCGAGCAGCATCGTGAACAGGGTCAGAACCAACATCAGCAGCGGCAGCGTGTAGACCGGCATCTGTTTGTAATCTACCGGTTCGCCGCCGCCGGTTAAGAAGACTCGCAGGCATTGGTCGCAGATGAAGAACCCGGCCGCACTGCCGACGATGCCGGTCACGATCAGCTTGCGGATGTGGCCGAAAACGTGGTGGCCGATCTCGTGGGCGAAGATGACCTCGATCTCATCGCCGCTGAAGGAGGCCAGCAGCGTATCGCCCAGCAGCACCCGCCGCGTCCGGCCCATCCCGGCCAACATGGCGTTGGCCTTAACCGTTTCGTCGCTCAGGGCGATTCGGTAGGCGCCTTCGATCGACAAACCCGTGCCTTGTGCCAGCCGGGTGATCCGCTCGTCGAGTTCGGGCTGGTCGAGTTTTTCGATCTTGAAGAACATCGGCAGGATCAGCACCGGGAAGAGCCGCCCCAGCACGATCGCAACGCAGAAGAAGGCCCCGGCCGCCGCCAGCCACCAGGCCCAACCGGTCGTCCAGATTATCCAGTAGAGGCCCAGCATCATCATCGACCCCAGCGCCAACGCCAGCAGATTGCGTTTGAGGTATCGCCACAACCAGCCACGCAGCGAGAGCGTGCTCATCTTGAAACGGTGCTCCACCACGTAGCCGGAGTAGAACGAAAGCGGCGCCGAGACGCAGACGTGCAACGCGGTGACGATCGCGAACAGCACCAGCAGCCGCAACGACCAGTACGACCCCAACACGGGGTACCCGCTCAGCCAGTCGTCCAACGGCCGGGCCACCAGCAGCGCCGCCACGGCCAAAAAGGCTACGTCCAGTGCCTTGTCGCCCAGCGCACAGACCACGTCGTACCGCCCGTAGCTCTTGGCCTCGGCCAGTTGCTCCTCGGTCATCTGCAGCGCGCCGCCTGGATCGGTTTCGGCCGGTTGTGGCGGTTGATCGGGTGGGGGGGACGACGGTTGAGTTTCATCGGACAAGGCACATTACCTCCCTTTTAGATGACTTTCACCAACTCTACCATTTTCCAGCCGTCGAGATCACCGCCGTTAGCTTCCCGAACGCCAGGGCTTGCTTGCCTCTGACGAACTATTGGACCTATTGGCCGAGGCTGTCGGGGCTCTTGCAATAGCCGCCCGATTTTGGTATATTTCTATCGTGAAGCGGTTATCTACTCTCGCAGGTCTCGCGGGGGATCTGGAGCCCCCAAGGGAGGAGGGTGTCGTTATGAGAGAGTCTCTTCTGCGGATGCGGCGTGTGCGGAGCAGTGGTTCAAGGCGGCGGCGGTTGCTTCTCGAACCGCTGGAACACCGGTTGCTGTTGGACGTCGGGGCCGCCGAATTGGCCGACGACCGGTTCGAGGTCCGGCAGAACAGTGACGCACAAATCTTCGACGTGCTGGCCAACGATACGTTCTTGCCCGACTACCAGGACGAGCGGCAGATCACGTCGGTAAGCTACGGCAGCGAAGGCGGGAGAATCGAGATCGCCGACGACGGCGGTTCGATTCGGTATGCTCCGCCCGCGGACTTCTCCGGAACGGAAGGGTTCGTCTACTACGTGGACAGCCAATTCTCCGCGGGCGTGACGGTGACGGTTCTTCCGCTGCTGGCTGCGGACGAGTATCAATTCCCACCCGACGGACAAACGAAGGTCCTCAACGTGCTGGCCAACGATCCGTTTTGGCCGGGCTACGACGGACCCGGTGAGATTACGTCGACCAGTTCGGCCCTACTCTGGGGCGAGGTGGAGATCGCCGCCGACGGCAAGTCTCTCACCTACACACCGCCGATGGACGTCTACGGCAAGGATGCCTTCGTCTATATCGTCGACGATCTCTACCCGGCCGAGGTGCAGATCGATATCCTCAATCCGCTCGAGCCGGACGAGTATCCTAACGTGGTCCAGCGGAGCGAGAACAACGTGTTGGGCGTGACGGCGAACGACGGCTTCTGGCCCGGTTACCCGGGGGACCGGACGATCACCCACGTTATCGGGCTCACCAACGGTGCTGCGGTGACCGTTGCCGACGGCGGCAAGACGCTGCTCTATACGCCGGCGCCCGATTTTGCGGGCAGGGACCATTTCCGTTACGTCGTCGACGGCGTCTACGAAACCTCCGTCTCGGTGCAGGTCTACCGGCCCGTGCAGGACGACTCGTTCGAGGTGGATACGAACACCACGGGCTATCCGTTGACGGTGACCGGCAATGACACGTACCGCTATTGGAACGGGAACGCTTGGGTCACGCGCGACGTGATCGACCGGGTCACCTCGGTGGGCGAAACCGCGCACGGCGGGACCGTCGCCATCATGCCCGGCGGCCAGGGCATCCTCTACTCGGCCCCCGCCGGCTTTGAAGGGACGGACACGTTCGAGTACGTCGCCGACGGCAAGCATCCGGCCAGCGTGCAGATTTACGTCACGCCCCCGGTCCGCGACGATTCGATCGGCTCGGGCGTGTACGAGGACACGGTGGACAACGTCCTCAACGTTCTGCAAAACGACTTCAAAGGAAACGGTTATTGGGGGCCGAAAGTCATCACGTCGGTGAGCGAAACGTCCGAAGGCGGGATCGTGACGATCGCGACCGGCGGCCAGTCGTTGGTTTATACACCGCCGGCGGGTTTCCAAGGGCCCGACACGTTCAGCTACGAGGTCGACGACGCGCTGCTGGCGGAGGTCCGGGTTAACGTTGGGCCCATCGCCACAAGCAATTCGTACCGGTTCTACCCCAATCCGGCGCAGACGGGATACGCGCTGCACGTGCTGGGCAACGATCATTTCGGATCGAACTACCCGGGCCCCGGCCTGATCACGGCCGTCGGCGAGACGCTCAACGGCGGGCTGGTGACGATCGCCGCAGACCGCAAATCGCTTCGCTTCGTGCCGAATGAAGGCGGTTACGACCGGTTCACCTACACGGTCGACGGCAAGTACGAGGCGTCGGTCACGGTCTCGTTCGACAACTTCCTGCGGTCCGACTCGTTCGTGGTCGATCAGAACAGCGGCGAGAACGAGCTGGACCCCTTGCAGAACGATTTCGGCTATAGCTATGCGGACGATTACGCCGGCCCCCGCCTGATCACTTCCGTCGGGCCGGCCGAGGCAGGCGGGACGGTCACCATTGCGGCGGACCGCCAGTCGCTGGTCTACGCGCCGGTGCCCGATTTCGTCGGCACGGACCGCTTCACGTACACCGTCGACGGGTTGATGAAGAGCACGATCGACGTGCAGGTCATCCGGCGAGTTCGCGACGACGTATACCGGGTCGAGCCGGACACCATCGGCAACGCGTTGCCGGTGCTGGTCAACGACCTGTTCGGCGCGGACTACACCGGGGCGGGGCGAATTACCGCCGTGACGGAAACCGTCGCGGGCGCAGCGGCCGCGGTCAGCGAAGACGGCAAGTCGATCGAGTACACGCCGCCGGCCGGTTTCACGGGCGAAGACACATTCACCTACACGGTCGACGGCGCTTTGAAGGCCGAAGTGACGGTCTGGGCCGCCGCGTCGGTCGAGGACGTACTTCCGCAGTTCGATTCTCTGGCGGACTTCGAACAATCCTTGCTCGACGACGCGATTGAGCGCTACGAGCACTTGTTCGGGAAGGAAACCGGCCCGATCGTCCCGATGGACCCGCGCTACGACTGGTTCGCCGGCCCTGAAGTTGCGGGGGACTCGCGGAACCATTCGGAGACCAACGTCCAGGTCGCCGGCGTCGACGAGACCGATATCATCGAGACGGACGGCGATTTTCTCTATATCCTCACCGACAACGAGTTGATCATCGCCACGGCCTGGCCCGCCCAGCAGATGGCGATCGCGTCGCGAGTCACCATCGAGGGGGAGCCGATCGGGGAATATCTTCACAGTGCCGCCGGCAGCGAGGGACGCTGTGC